>DASVCP010000141.1:0-2657 GCA_036381555.1 Gammaproteobacteria bacterium | reverse complement strand
AATATTCTGCTTAAGCACCGCTACCGCATGCATATGAACGTCAGTGCTCTGACTACGGCGCTGGCCGCGGATCAAGGGTTGAGTAGCCAGGAAATCTACTACTACCGGTCGCTGATATTCAGCGCCGGGATTATTCCGTGTTATATCGATGCTGTCGAGAAGCCGGAAGGCGCGTTTTTTCCCTTGCGTTGTAACAGACTGAAGTACAAGGGAGCGCCGTTACGCAAGTGGGAAGATGGTTTCTGAGTTTGCCGAAGACGATGCAGCAGCATATTACTTGTAGACACCCAGAAATCAAGCTCGGACGAAGATCATAAGCTGGCTCTGGATTCAGAGCCTTACCAGCATCATGTAAATGTGTGTCCTAAGCGAAAAGTTTCGACTGTAAAGCAGCCAAGCTTTATTCAAAGAAAAATCACCGGCGTTACCAATGATAGGCGATTTCTCCAAAAATGGCGCGTGGAGGTCGGGGCAGATCATTGAATATCGCTCCGGGCGCCAACGATGGCTCCTTGATCGTTTCGTCAAGAACATTGGATATATATATTGCGGCACTGACTTGAGATTCGTGTGCGTGCCGACGGAAAACTATGTCCACTTTCGTATAATCATCAATCTGGTTACGCAAGTCACCGATCGCTCTTTTGCGGTCCGCTACATGGTTTATTTGTGTATGCAACGACCAGGTTGGAGAAAGATTCAAATCGTGTCTGAAGTAAAGCTGCTGCCCCGGTGCGTTAGGCGTATCCGAATTCGTGTCTTCATCCTCCGAATCCTGAAAAGCGTAGTTAACAGAGATGCTGTTATGGTCGTTTGCTTGCCATTTAAAATCCCATTCAACGCCTCGACCGGTCCGTCCTCCAGTATTTTGGCTAGTGCGGCTGTTCGCGGGGGCCGGGTCACTGACAAACTGTATAATGTCGTCCATTTCATACGCAAAAATATTGATACTCCAACGCATCTTCTCTGAAACAGAAAAGTCAAATGCCAGTTCCAGTGTATCTATCGTTTCCGGGTCTAAGTCAGGGTTCCCTAACGCTACGGGGTTGTTGATATTAAACTGTTCTGCAAATGAGGGCGCACGAAACGCCCTGCCGTACAGAAGTTTAGTGGCCATATTGTATCGGGTTTGCCATACCAAGGCGGCTCTGGGGTTTGTGGTGTTTCCGAAATCAGAATAGTTGTCGAACCTTACGCCGGCGGTCAACTTCCAGTCCGGCGCAAATGACCATTCGTCTTGTGCCGAGAAGTACACTATATTACGGTCTTCCTCGGTAATAAAAGGCATTGTGTCACTTACATTTACGACGTTTCCGATCGGCACGGGTACGCCAAATTCGTTTTGAGTAAAATTTCGGGTATCTTTAATACGATACATGTCGATGAAATGATAGCCGGATCCCAGCCGGATATCATGGTCGTTAACCCTCGTGTAGAAAGCGGATACATCAATTCTGTAATGTCGCTCATAGATATACGGGTTTCCGATAACGCCGTCCGGAAACGGACCGCCTCCGAACCCTGTGAAATCGGTACCGGGCGGGAATAAAGTCAAATCAGACTTGGCGGTGGTATCGAAATAACTTGCCTGCGCGGTAAAATCCCAATCATTGTTTAAGTTAGGATTGTGATAAGTAATATCTGCATTAAAGCGCTCGCTCTCACTGGTACCCGCCGGGTCCAGCGCCTCGGCTACGCCGGCATAGGTTCCAAAGTTGTATCGTCCCTGGAATCCCAGCCGTATTTTCCAGGCGTTATTTTCCAATTCAAGACGTGTGTCAATGGAATCAACACCCACGTCGACTGAACTGGGAGCCAACGATGCAGAAGTACCCAGGGCTTGGTCATTGAGAGTTTGGGCATCGATTTCCACAGTTTCTTTGTGAGCTTCCGTCGTATGCATTTGCAGGGAAAAGGCTGTATCCCAGTCACCTAAGGTCCCGCTATGTAGCAGCCAAGAGTCTAGTGTATTGAAGGAACCGACTCTGGCTCCAAGGACTGTACCGTCTATCTGTGCCGGAGATTTTGTGATGATATTAATGACACCGGCGAAAGCGTCAGCGCCATATATGGCCGAACCGGGACCCCGAATCACTTCAATCCTCGCGATATTTTTTACCGGCATGCCACCCCAGACCTGACTGCGATTGCCGAGATACACGTTTGTTATCGGGATTCCGTTGATCAATACCAAGACTTGTGGATTAAAATCAGAATAAATACCCCGAATAGTGTATATAGGGTTCGACTTGTTTGCCGAAACTGCCACATGCAAACCTGGTACAGTTTCTAAAACCTCATCTAAATCAGTAGCGCCAATTGCTTTAATATCTTCAGCCGTAATTACTGTCGCGACCGCCGGCGCCTTTGAAATCAACTGTTTCTGACCTGTGGCAATACTGATAAATTCCTCGTCACCATAAGAAAGAGATAGCTCTTCCTCCGTCGGGTTCTGAGCCAGGGCATTAAAAACAAGACCGAGCATAAGCAGGCCAAGCCTGGCTGGCCATTGAGGCATCATACTGATTCACTCCCGTTGGCTATCCTTTGCGTAGTTAGCGTCCGAATCCGCCTTTTCTTTAGACAAATACTAAATCCTGGAGACCCCTCGAAAGGGGCAATTTAGCCCCTCTAGACCGCCGTGAGAGTTCTAATCC
>DASVCP010000140.1:0-10853 GCA_036381555.1 Gammaproteobacteria bacterium | reverse complement strand
TTACCAGCCGCAAATAGAGGCCGAATCCGGAAAAATTGTGGGCATGGAAACCCTGGTACGCTGGAGGCATCCGAAAAAAGGCTTGATTTCCGCCGGGGAATTTATTCCGCTTGCAGAAGAGACGGGGCTGATAAGCGCGTTGGGCGAATGGATACTGAGGCACGCCTGCATGCAATTGCGGGAGTGGCTTGATAAAAACTATCCACCGCTGGTGCTGTCGGTAAACATTTCCGGACGGCAGCTGGATGACAAACGTTTTCTTGAAAATATCCGTTCAATTCTGCACGAGACCAACGTACCGCCAAACTATCTGGAGTTGGAAATTACCGAGAGCGCCGTCATGAGGAAACCGGAGGAAGTGATTCCCGCCCTCGAAACCTTGCGCAAGCAGGGAATCAATCTGGCAATAGACGACTTTGGTACAGGCCATTCTTCGCTCAACTATTTGCGTCGCTTTCCGGTCAATACGCTCAAGATTGATCGTTCCTTTGTCAACGATATCTCCAAGTCGCCTCAGGATTCTATTATTATCAACGGCATCATAGCCCTGGCAAAAAGTTTGCATCTGAAGGTGATAGCCGAAGGTGTTGAAACCTATGAGCAGAAAATGTACCTCAAGGAACAGAAATGCGACTGGCTACAAGGCTACTATCTTTATAAGCCCATGTCCGCGGACATGTTCGAGCAGCAGGCGTTCTTCAACGCCAAGGTGACGAATTTTTAAGTTTTTAACCGCGAATAAACGCTAATGAACGCGAATTATTAAACTAGGCCGTAGGTCTGCCACAAAAAGAGGCATTAGGTTTGTGCAGCCTCTAAACCTGCATATCGTTAGGTATAAGACAAGAACTGAAAAAATATTCGCGTTCATTCGCGTGCATTCGCGGTTCCAAAATTAAAGCTTTTCCAGCAATTCGCGGACGCCGCGGCGAATCAGCGAGCCGACAGTCACTTTGTTTTCGGCGGCGTATTTTTTCAGCATGGCCAGGTGATCCTTGTCGATTTCGACGGCAATTTTCTGCATCTGGGGCTTATCCACATCCTCAACCTGCAGTTTTTTAAGTTTTTCCGCCAGGCCCATGAAAGTGCGCGATAGAAAATCCTCACCGAGTTTTTTGATGTCTTTTTTATTGTCGAAGTCGTCCGCTATGGTGGCGGCTTGTGAGTCGGAGGGATTCAGGGTATCAGCCTCGGCGGACTCTCCCGGCTTTTCCAGCAGCCTGGCCCAGTTGGCGCCGAAGTGAATTGCCCAGCCGTCGGGAGTGATGATCTGTTTTTTCATCCGATAAGCTTTGGCGGTATTGGCGGCGTTGCGGCTGTTAAGCAGAAGGTCGATGGTTTCCTTCGGTACGCGCTGCTTTTCCAGCCATCGGCTGATCTCGGTATGTTGCTCTTTGTTAATTGTTGCTTTCATATCAATATCTTAGCTTATTTTCTTTCATGGTGTATGAACTTTTTACAGGTCGCATATTACGGTGTTAACGGCCACTTTCGAAGTATGTGCTAGCGCTAAGCTATAAAAAGTAGGCAGGCCGCTACCGATTCCCTCTCCTGAAATAGTCATCTTCCCAGACCCCCTCTCCCTGATGGAGAGGGGATTCGGAGTGGGTACTGCGCAAGTTATTTTTTGACAAAACAACCCTATCTTGTGTATTTGTTCCAGTCAAACCCCAATATTTGCTGCCGGGCATGTCGATTTGAGGTATCATTCCCTGCTTTTGGAAAGGCGGGCAATGGTTCGTGCCCCTCTAAATATGAAGATGTGACGGGGTGATATGTACGAAAAAATGACCATAGCGGGTTTCGACGAAGAACTGGAAGCCGCAATGCGGCAGGAGGTTGTTCGGCAGGAAGAGCATATTGAATTGATTGCGTCGGAAAACTACGCAAGTCCCCGGGTTCTGGAAGCGCAAGGGTCCGTGTTGACCAACAAGTATGCCGAAGGCTACCCCGGTAAACGTTATTACGGCGGTTGTGAGTACGTCGACATCGTCGAACAGTTGGCCATCGACCGTCTCAAGCAGCTGTTCGGGGCCGATTATGCCAACGTTCAGCCTCATTCCGGTTCGCAGGCCAATGCCGCGGTTTACCTGGCGTTGTTAAATCCCGGGGAGACGATTCTGGGTATGAGCCTGGCGGATGGCGGCCATCTGACGCACGGCGCGAAGGTTAATTTTTCCGGCAAGCTTTTTAATTCGATTCAATATGGCCTGGATCCGGATACGGGCGAAATCGACTATGACCGGCTCGACGAGCTGGCGGACGAATACAAACCGAAAATGATCATTGGCGGCTTTTCAGCTTACTCCAGAGTTGTGGACTGGGAGCGTATGCGCGCCGCCGCCCACCGCGTGGGAGCTTATTTTGTCGTCGATATGGCGCACGTGTCCGGACTGGTCGCAGCCGGCGAATACCCCAATCCGGTACCCATCGCGGACGTAGTGACTTCAACCACGCACAAGACGCTACGGGGCCCCAGAGGGGGATTTATCGTGGCGCGCGCCAATCCGGAGATCGAGAAAAAGCTTAATTCCTTGGTATTCCCCGGTACCCAGGGCGGACCACTGATGCATGTTATCGCCGCCAAAGCCGTGGCGTTTAAGGAAGCCTTGCAACCGGAGTTCAAATCCTATCAAAAGCAAGTTGTCGGTAATGCCCGGCGGATGGCCGGTGTTTTGATTGAGCGGGGTTTCAATATTGTTTCGGGCGGGACCGACAATCACCTTTTCCTGGTTGATTTGATAGACAAAGGCATCACCGGTAAAGCCGCGGACGCAGCCTTGGGGGCGGCCAACATTACGGTCAATAAAAACAGCGTGCCCAACGACCCGCAGTCGCCTTTTGTTACCAGCGGGATTCGTATCGGCACGGCGGCCATTACCACCCGCGGTTTCGGCGATGCCGAAAGCACACAGTTGGCGCACTGGATTGCCGATATTCTGAATGACATCGAAAACCCGGCACTTATCGAGAAAATCAAGCAGCAGGTGCTTGTCCTATGTGCCCGTTTTCCGGTTTATCGAAACTGACCCAGGTGCTTGAGCGGTGAACAGGCTTTCCGGCTTATCAGCACTGAAGGACAGGTGACGGCTGATGCGTTGCCCCTTCTGTGGAGCAGCGGATACCAAGGTTATCGATTCGCGTTTGGCCGGCGAAGGCAACCAGGTGCGCCGGCGCCGTGAATGTATCAGTTGCAGCGACCGCTTTACCACCTACGAAGCGGCCGAGCTTATGCTGCCGCGTGTGATCAAGAGCAACGGCAATCGTGAGAGCTTCCAGGAGGAAAAATTGCGGGCCGGCATTTTGCGGGCGCTGGAAAAGCGTCCCGTCGACCTGGAGAGCATCGAAGCCGCGGTGGCGCACATCAAACGCCAGTTAATGGCGCGAGGCGAGCGGGAAATCGAGTCGCGAGGAATCGGCGATCTGGTGATGCACGAGCTGCGGGAGCTGGACCATGTTGCCTACATACGGTTTGCCTCCGTTTATCTGAGTTTCAAGGACCTCAACGCTTTCCGGGAAGTCATCGACCGGCTCGAAAAGGAGCCGACACCGGAAATGCGCAAACACCAGATTTCCCTGCTGGACGAAAGTTGATTAGCCTTTATTTATAAAGGCATTTAACCACGGAGGACACGGAGAACACAGAGCAAAAATGTTTAGTCAAATGAGATTCTAAAGATTTCTTGAAAGTTCCTAGGCATTTTTAATCCGGTTTCTTTTTAATCTCCGTGTCCTCCGTGGTTAATTATATATTTAAACCTCTCATCCTTTTTTGAAGCCGATGTTTGACGCACGGGATCATCGTTACATGGCGCGCGCGCTGCATCTGGCGGCGCGTGGCCTTTACACCACCGATCCGAATCCCAGGGTGGGGTGCGTGCTGGCGTCCGACGACATCCTGGGGGAAGGCTGGCATCGGCGGGCGGGTGGGCCGCATGCTGAGATCGAGGCGCTGAATCAGGCACGGGAGGCGGGCAGGCCGCTGCAAGGGGCGACCGTCTACATCACTCTCGAGCCGTGTTGTCATCATGGCAAAACACCACCTTGCGTCGATGCGCTCATAGAGGCCGGTGTCGGGCGAGTGGTTGTCGCGATGCAGGACCCGAACCCGCAGGTCAACGGCAAGGGACTTGAACGCCTGCAACAGGTGGGGGTAGAGGTGCAGGTCGGCCTGATGGAAGCCCAGGCGCGTGCATTGAACCCGGGGTTTATCTCCCGAACGGTCAGAAAACGTCCGTATGTCAGGCTAAAGCAGGCGATAAGCCTGGATGGGCGCACGGCGTTGGCTTCAGGGGAAAGCCGCTGGATCAGCTCTGAACATGCCCGGCGGGATGTGCAGCACTGGCGGGCACGGAGTTCAGCGATCATGACCGGTATCAATACTGTGCTGGCTGACGATCCGTCGTTAACAGTGCGCCTGGATAACCTGGCAAGTGGTGAACCGCAAGTTTCCGCAGCCGAAGAAATACGCCAACCGTTGCGAGTGGTCCTGGACAGCCAGTTCAAAATTCCATTAACCGCGTGCTTGCTGAAATCACCCGGCGACGTGCTGATTGTAACCTCGCTGGACGATCAGGTTAAACGGGATATTCTGGTGAATGAACATGTGGAAATTGTCACTTTGCCGGCTGACAGGAAAGGGCGACCCGATCCGGTCGATGTGATGTCGGTACTGGCCGAAGGCCAGATTAATGAAGTGCTGGTCGAATGTGGCAGCATACTGGCAGGAGCATTACTGTCGGCGCAGCTGGTCGATGAAATTATTCTGTATGTGGCGCCCTGTATATTGGGCGACAGCGCCAGGGGGCTGTTCAACATTCCCGTGTTATCCAGCATGAAGGCGCGTCTGCCGTTGAACATCGAAGAAATCCGGCCCGTTGGTCCGGATTTTCGTATCATTGCAAAACCTTTAAATGTAGAGAATTAGAGAGAAATGTCCACCATTGTTGTTGTACGTAAAGACAAACAGGCGTGCATTGCCGCCGACACCCTGACCAGTTTTGGCGACGTCAAACTGGGCGCGACCTATGACAGGTATCACGACAAAATCCAAATCTGCGGCGACTCTTATGTGGGAATCGTCGGCAGCGCGGCTCACAGTCTGGTGGTCGAAAACATTTTCGATGAGGCCGATATCGATTACGACCTGAGTTCGCGGCAGGGAATATTCCGCACCTTTCTGAAATTGCACGGGATATTGAAAGAAAAATACTTTCTGAACGTCAACGGCAAGAACGAAAACGACGAGCCTTATGAAACCTCGCACATCGATGCGGTAATTGCAAACCGCCACGGCATCTTTGCCGTTTACGGGCTGCGCGACACCAACGAGTTCGAGCGGTTCTGGGCCATCGGTTCGGGCGCGGATTTTGCCTTGGGCGCCATGTATGCCTTATATGACCGGCTCGATTCGGCTGAAGAAATCGCCAAAGCCGGTGTGATAGCCGGCGCGGAGTTCAACAATGCCACCGCGCTGCCGATGACGTTCAAAACCATTGATCTGGAATAAGCGAGCCAAGCCGACATGTTCACCGGCATCATTATCGACATCGGTGAAGTCGCCGAATGGAAATCGAAAGGCGATGACGTTCGTTTAAGGATACGAACCGGCAACTTGCCTTTGCCCCGGCTTACTGTCGGCGACAGTATCGCGGTTAACGGCGTATGCCTGACGGCCACCGCTTTACCGGGAGACGGCTTTTATGCCGATGTGTCCGCAGAGACACTCCGCTGCACCACGTTGCAGAGTCTGAAAATGGGCAGCCGCGTGAATCTGGAAACGGCAATGACTCCCGAAAGCGCGCTGGGCGGTCATTGGGTCAGCGGGCATGTCGACGGTGTGGGGCGTGTGCTGAACCGTGAACCCGAGGGACGTTCGATTCGTTACACGATAACGTTGCCTTCGGAGCTTGCGCGTTACGTTGCGCCAAAAGGCTCGATCGCGGTCGATGGCGTCAGCTTGACCGTGAATCAGGTCAATCACGGTTCGTTTACTGTTAACATAGTCCCGCATACACTGGAGAAGACGATTTTCTCCGGCTACCGCCCCGAAACGCCCGTTAACCTGGAAGTGGATATCATAGCGCGTTACCTTGAACGGTTAATGTCCTTTCGTTATTCATAGAGAGATACAGAGATTAAGATATATCCGCAGATTTACCAATCATTGCTCCTTGCAGATTGGCACTTCCGCCATCCATGGCGGTCGTACGCAGATGCTCACAGATTATTGTCTGATTTTTATCTGTACTTGTCAGCGTAATCTGCGGATTAAATGGATCGGATTGGATGAATATAAATTCGACAGAAGAAATCATTGAGGACCTGCGCCAAGGCAAGATGGTCGTCATCATGGACGATGAAAGCCGTGAAAACGAAGGCGACCTGCTGATGGCTGCTTCCGCGGTTCGGCCGGAAGATATCAATTTCATGGCCAGGCACGGCCGCGGACTGATCTGCCTGACGTTGACACCCGAGCGTTGCAAGCGCCTGCAACTGCCGTTGATGCCGCAGTCCGGGCTGCGCACACGCCATTCCACCAACTTTACGGTATCGATTGAGGCGGCCCACGGCGTTACCACCGGTATTTCCGCGGCCGACCGCACCACGACGATTCGTGCGGCGACGCGTCCCGACGCCAAGCCGCAGGATCTGATGCAACCCGGGCATGTGTTTCCCCTGAGAGCCGAGGAAGGCGGCGTGTTGGTGCGCGCCGGCCATACGGAGGCCGGTTGCGATCTCGCTCGACTGGCCGGTTTCGAGCCCGCCGCCGTAATTGTTGAAATTCTGAATGACGACGGCACAATGGCGCGCCGCGCCGATCTGGAAAAATTCGCGACCGCGCACGGGTTGAAAATCGGCACAATCGAGGATTTGATACGATACCGTATTATCACCGAGAAAACCGTCGAACCGATCAGCCGCACGCCCTTCAGCAGCGAATACGGCGAATTCGAGCTGTGTATGTTTCACGATAAAATACACCGGGCATCGCATCTGGCGCTGGTAAAAGGCCCAATCGTCGCTGACAAAATCACACTGGTTCGCGTGCATGTTGAAAATCCGCTTTACGACGTCTTTTTCGCCAGACCAGCCAAAGGCTGGCCGCTGGCCGATGCGTTGCGGCGCATCGCCGACGCCGAACAGGGCGTACTGGTGTATCTGACGCAGCCGCACGCGGGCCTTGGCATGTTGGAACAGATTCAGGAGTACGCTGCGCAGGCAGGAGATCCGGATACGCAGACCGGTAATCCACCGCCCATGGATTTGCGCACCTATGGGATAGGCGCCCAAATACTTTCCGAGATCGGCGTGCACAAAATGAAGATCCTCAGCGCGCCAAAGATTTTTCATGGGTTGGGCGCGTTCGGCCTTGAGATTGTTGAGTACATTACACATTAATAATTTTTAATAACCTACTGAATTTAAAGTAAATGTCTAACGATAGAATTTACGCAAACGACCAAAGCCCGCGGGCAGGGGACTGGCGTTACGCTATTGTGGCGGCCCGGTTTAACGGCTTTATCGTTGACCGTTTACTGCAGGGCGCACTGCAGACTTTGAAGGCCTGCGGCGCGGCTGACGAGTCGATCGGTGTCTATCGAGTCCCGGGTGCGTTCGAGATTCCGTTGGCCTGCCAGAAGCTTGCACAAACCGGCCGGTTTGACGCCATCATCGCCCTGGGGTGTGTCATTCGTGGCGATACTCCACACTTCGACTATGTGTGTTCTGAAAGCGCCCGTGGCATTGCTGAGGTGGCCTTGAAGTTCGATTTACCGGTCATCAACGGCATCCTTACCACCGACAACCCCGCGCAGGCGGAAGCCCGGGTCGATACCTCGGCGGGAAACAACAAGGGTGTGGATGCGGCCAGGACCGCCATGGAAGTGCTCGACGTCTATGCCCGCATCGGCAAAGGGTTGTAGGCCATGTCGAACACGTCGAAACACGCGCCCAACCTGATGCAAACCCGGCGCTTGGCTCGCCAGCGCGCACTGCAGGCACTGTACCAGTGGGAGCTTAATCCGGGGCCGGTCAGTGGCCTGCTAGAACAATTCCTGACAACACAGGACATGGAAAATGTCGACATGGAATATTTCACAGAACTGTTGCGGCAAAGCATCGCTCTGTGCAAAGAGCTGGACGAACGATTGGAAACCTATCTGGACATTCCGGCGGCCCAACTCGATCCGGTCGAGCGCGGAATTTTGCGGCTGTCGGCTTACGAACTCATCCGGAGATTGGACATTCCTTATCGCGTAATTATCAGCGAAGCTGTGGCGTTGGCAAAGAAGTTCGGCGCCGAAGACGGGCATAAGTTCATAAACGCCGTACTGGACAAGGCGGTGAGCGACTGGCGGCCCCACGAGGGACGTAATCGTTGAGCGAATTCGGTTTAATCGAGTACTTAAAGCGGCGCAATAGAATTACCCGCCAGGATGTGCTGCAAGGGATCGGCGACGATTGTGCTCGCGTGCTGGTTCCCGATGGTTTTGAGCTGGCGATTACTGCGGATACCCTGATTGAGGGAGTGCATTTTCCGCCGGGGACCTCGGCTCATGCGGTTGGATTCAAGTCCCTGGCCGTTAACCTGAGCGACCTTGCGGCGATGGGTGCACAACCCGCCTGGGTAACACTTGCCTTGAGCATGCCCTCGGCGGACGCGGACTGGTTGCACGGTTTCGCCGAGGGATTTTTCAGTCTTGCCGAAACCTTGAACATTCAACTGATCGGCGGCGACACCACTCAGGGCCCCCTGACTATCACTATTCAGGCGCACGGCTTCATTCCCAAAGGGCAGGCGCTTACCCGCAGCGGCGCGCGGGCAGGCGACTATATCTGTGTCACCGGCACCTTGGGTGAAGCCGGTTTGGAATTGTTAAAACTGGGCGGCAGGCCGCAAACGCAAACTTCCGTTAACCGCCTTAATTATCCTGAACCGCGCGTCGGCGCGGGCATGGCGTTGCGAGGAATCGCTTCCGCGGCGATCGATATCTCCGATGGTCTGATTGCCGATCTGGGCCACATCCTCGAAGCCAGCGGGGTGGGCGCGCGCCTGACGTTGGAAGAGATTCCCCTGTCGAAGGCCATGCGGGAAGATCAGGATCCTGCCATGATGCTGGAACTGGCGTTAACGGCCGGCGATGACTATGAGCTGTGTTTTACCATTCCTGAAAACCAGATCGATGCGGTCAATGCCCTGCAATACCAACTGAACCTGCCTATCAAGCACATAGGCAATATCCAGTCCCAGCCCGGCATGCGGATTTATCGCCAGGACGGCGTGCCCCTGGAAATATCCAGCGGCGGTTTTTCCCATTTTTCCGACAGAAAGCACTCCCGTGATTGAATATCTTTTTCAGTCTTCAGCAGGCATAACGCGTAACTTGAGCGGCTGTCGTGATCGTTAGGCGGAAGTGATATGCGGCTGTCCTTTTCGACGTTGCTCAAACAGCCCATTCATTTTTTGGCGTTCGGTTTCGGCGCCGGCCTGATGCCGCAGGCACCGGGTACGTTCGGCACGCTGGTGGCAGTACCCGTTTACCTGTTGATTATGCAGCTTTCACTGCCTGTCTACCTGATGGTGGTGGTGTTCATGACGGCGGTTGGAGTTTGGGTGTGCGGCCGGACTTCGACCGATCTCGGAGTACACGATCACGGCGGCATCGTCTGGGACGAAATGGTCGGTTATCTGGTAACGTTGACGGCCGTGCCTCCAAGCTGGTGGAACATGCTGTTGGCATTTGTGCTGTTTCGGCTGTTCGATATTGCCAAGCCTTGGCCGATCAGCTGGGTTGACAGGCGCGTATCGGGTGGATTGGGAATCATGATCGACGACATTATCGCAGCGTTGTTCGCACTGCCGATCCTGCACTTGATCAACTATCTGTTAACTTTTTAAGAACCGCGAATGGACGCCAATCAATACTAATCTTCAAAATTAAAACGACAGGAATATAAGTTTGCCGTCGTCTTAATAAATTGAGATTGAAGCGGTCGAAAGTTAAAAAGGCTTGTTGCGCAATTCGGCAGATAAAAGCTCCTGCGTTGACCGCGATGGCAGGCGGGAATGCGGATTTTGCAGGAGCAAAAATCTGCGAATGCACTTCTCTTGTAATACGGCTCGTACCTCATGAGAGCGGTCGCATGCATTCACGGTTAACCAGGTTTTTACTGTTGGAGGACTCTATTCGGTAAGCAGGGCGATCAGGGTTTGGTGATCGATGGGTTTGGCCAAGTGGTGGTCGAAACCGGCTTTGCGCGAGCGCTGGCGGTCTTCCTCCTGGCAGTAGCCCGAAACCGCGATCAACAGTATTTGCTTCAGTTCAGGTTCTTGCCGCAGCCGTCGGGCCACTTCATAACCGCTCAAGCCGGGCAGGCCGATATCCAGGAGTATGACGTCGGGACGAAAAGCAATAGCCGCTTTGATTGCAGCCGGGCCGTCGTGAGCGGTTTGCACCTGATGATTCATGATCTCCAGCAGTTGTGCCAGCGTTTCCGCCGAATCCCGGTTGTCGTCCACGACCAACACGCGGTGCGAGGAACCGGCGGCAGATATTGCCGGGGCGGCGGCGACCGGCCGTGCCTGGGGTTTCTCACCCAACGGTAGCCTCAGGGTAAATTCGCTGCCTTGCCCCGGTCCTTCACTTTTGGCTTCGATGCTTCCGTCATGCATCTCCGCCAGCACTTTCACCAGTGTCAGGCCGATACCCAATCCACTGTCATTACGGTCCAGCGTCGGAGCGTTCTGGGCGAATAACTCAAATATCCCGGTAAGAGCCTTTTCAGACATGCCGATGCCGTTGTCGCGCACCGCCACAGCCAGCATGCCCGCTTCACGGCGAACCGACACC
>DASVCP010000139.1:0-12184 GCA_036381555.1 Gammaproteobacteria bacterium | reverse complement strand
TGTCCGGAATGCCGATCTTGCCGATATCGTGCATCGGCGCGGCGTGCAGCAACAACTCGGCTTCGTGATCCGGCATACCGCAGGCTTTGCCCAGCAGCATGGAGTAATTGCTCATGCGTATGACATGCAGCCCGGTTTCATTGTCCTTGTACTCGGCCGCCCGACCCAGGCGCCGGATAATTTCCAGCCGTGTCTCATGGATTTCGTTCACGCTCACCAGCGACAAATGAGTCTTGACCCTGGCCCTGACAATGGCCGCGCTGACCGGTTTGGCAATATAGTCCACCGCACCGAGTTCGAAACCGTAAGCCTCGTCCTCTATATCCGACATGGCGGTGACGAAGATCACAGGAATATTGCGCGTCTGCTTGTTCTGTTTTAATCGCTTGCAGGTTTCAAAGCCGTCCATGCCCGGCATCATCACATCCAGCAATATCAAATTCGGATGCTGTTGCTCCGCCAGCGCCAACGCCCGTTCGCCGTCCTTGGCGAACAGCAACTGGTAATGCTGCGTCAGTATCTGTTTCATGACGTGGAGGTTGTCGGGCTGATCATCGACAACAAGCACTTTGGGAATGTTGGCGTTTCCGATATCCATCTCTTTTTCCTCGCTCATGCTTTGACCCGGTTTGCCGCCTGCTTGACAAGTTGCCGCGCTTTTTCAAACTCGAACTCATCGAGCGCACCGAGCAGACGATCGATGAATTCCTGATCCGTACCACAGATCTTCAATTCCTCCACCAGCTCCGGCAACAAATAGTCGTCCAGTTGACCGCGGGCCAGGTCCAGTTCGAACCGGCGGAGCTTCTCGACAAGCTCGCGCCCGTCAACAGGGCTGCCGCCGTTTTTTTCTGCGTGTTGGTCGATTTCAATCAGGCGGGAAGCGGACTCTTTCGCCTGAATCATCGCCTCGGCGATCCCGTCCAGCAACGCGTCATAGTCTTCCTGCCGGTTCTGCCTGATCGCGCCCCCCAAAGACTCCAGCGACCGGAAAATCGCCTCCAGCGACAGGTTGCCGGCGACGCCTTCCAATGCATGTATTGTCTCTCTTGCATGCCGAAGATCGCCGGATTTCAGGCATTCCCGGATGACGGCAACATCATCGCCGTGCTTGCTAAAAAACCGTTGCAAGTTGCGGACATAAGTTGTTTCATCCCGCCAATTCCGAATGGCTCTTTCGAAATTGATCCCCGGCAAATCCGGGAACCCTTGTGATTTGTTATCGATATTGCCGTCGGCTTCCGCCGGAGACTGGTCAATTGACAACACCCGCGCCATTTCCGAAAACAACAGTTCGAACATGATCGGCTTGGTGACGAAGCCGTCCATGCCCGCGGTAACACAGTTCTCCCGATCCTCTTTCAAAACGCTCGCGCTCAGCGCCAGTATCGGAATTTTCCTGCCTCTTTCGCTCGCCCGGATGGCCTTGGTCGCGGCGAGTCCGTCCACTTCGGGCATGTGCACGTCCATTAAAACCAGATCGAAATCCTGCCGTTCGAAATGTTCAAGCGCTTCCCTGCCGTTCAATGCGTGCACCAGCTTGTGACCCATGGCCTCCAGGCGCACTCTCAGCAACTCGGCGTTTTCTATAATATCCTCGGCCACCAATATATTTAACGGCCTGTTTATATTCAGTTGTAACTGATATTGCTGATCCTGGGCATTGAATTTTGCCAGTTCCCTGGGGTCGGCAAGATGAATCTGCAGGGTGAACGAAAACGTGCTGCCGACGCCCTCCAGGCTTTCGAACCAGATCTCGCCGCCCATCAGTTCAACCAGCTGCTTCGAAATGGCGGTGCCAAGACCGGTGCCGCCGAACCGCCTGCTGGTGGAGCTGTCGGCCTGACCGAAGCTTTTGAATATGTTGTCCCGCTTGTCTTCAGGAATACCGATACCGTTATCCACCACCGAAAACTTCAGATACCGCTCGTCGAACCTTTCCAGAATAATCTGCACGCGACCGCCGCTGTTGGTGAACTTGACGGCGTTGCCGACCAGGTTGGACAACACCTGGTTGATTCTGAACGGGTCACCCGTCATCGCTTTCGGCACGTCAGGCGCTATCTTTCGCAGCAGTTCAATCTGCTTTTCCCTGGCACGCGCCTGAAAGATATCAATCACTTCGTCCACCACCTGCTTCGGTGAAAACGGTATGGTTTCCAACTCAAGCTTCTCCTGCTCAAGCTTGGCCACGTCCAGAATGTCGTTCAAAAGACTGTGCAGCGATCTGGCCGACCGCTTTACCGTTTCCAGTTGCTTTCTCTGTTCTGCGCTCAGCCCGCTTTCCAGGAGAATATTGATAAAGCCGATGATCGCGTTCATCGGCGTACGAATTTCATGGCTCATGTTGGCCAGAAAGCGGCTCTTGGCGTGGGAGGCCGCTTCGGCACGGTCGCGCATTTCGATCAGTTCATGTTCGATTTTTTTGCGTTCCTGGATTTCTTTCTGCAACTGCTCGTTCCAGGAAACAATCGATTTTTGCTTCGACAGCTCCGATAGCATGGTATTGAGGCTTTCGGCCAGTTCACCGAGTTCGTCGTCGTTCAGCTTCCTGGCGCGGGCATTAAAGTTCTTGTCCCGGGTGACTTCGGTTGCCCAGGCCGATAAGGCTTCGAGCGGCTCACTGATATGTTTTCTCAACCAGGCCGAAAGCAATAGCGTCAGAAGCAATAGCCCGATGAACAAGCCTGAAAACAGAAAATACAGGCCCGTCCGTATTTGCGTCCATTCGTCCAGATCCGATACCAGCACCAGGCGTCCCAGAGTCTCGCCGGCAATTCCGATGGGCACCGAGGCGAAGTAATGGTTTTGCCGCAACCAGACGCCTTCATCGGGCAGGTCGTCCACCTGAATGTTATTCACGTCGTTGGGATATGCGGTAAAAAGCCCGGCATCCTTGTAAACGGCGGCCCGGGTAATATGCTCATTTTTCTTAAGCGCGGCCAGAATATCGGAAGCCGACCCCTTGTCGTCGAACATAACGGATGCGGTCAGATTGTCGGCGAGCACGCCGGCCAGCATCGACAGATCCTGGTGGATTTTCCCATGAAAATAGGAATTGGCCGCCCAGATCAGCGATGCCGCGCAAGCCAGCAACACGATGAGCGAGAACCCGACAACGCTTAACTGCAGTTTGGTGTGGATGGGAACCCGCCGCCACCATGGCAGCGCCTTGGGAAGCGCTTCGGCAAATCGTCCTTGAATGCCTTGTCCTGTCATTATCGAACGCCGAGTTGAACCAGTTGGGCGGCCACCTGAAAATCGGTCTCCTTCACCAGATCTTCGTTGATCCGGAAACGTATACTGTCGTCCTGCACGAACAGTTCGATGAGCCCGCCATACTGAATAAACGGCGCGAACTCGCCGATAGTGAGTATTGCTTTCGAATCCACCCTGGACAATATCGATTTGATATTCCGCTTCTCGGTCTCCACCACGTACAAGGCGTTGCAGTCGCCCCACGACATCGGCTTGCCATCATCGAGGTGGATGATATTGATAACACCCTGCGGAACGCCGGCGCCGTTGATTTCGTCCAACGCAGTGCCGAACCGGTCCTCTCCCAGTACGCAGACGTTCAATACGCCTTCAACGTGCAAAGCGCTCTCGGGAAACGATACAAATTTCAGAATGTTGTAAATATAGGCGGCTTTTACCTGGTAGCTTAAGTCAACCTGCGACACCCGGCCCTGCACCGGACTCACCGCGAGCGCCAGCAGATGGAACACGATTAATCCTGCTCTAAATTGGAAAAGTCCGGCGCGCATAAATTTCAACGTTTTCGGCCATACGGAGATGCTGCCTGCTTAGTTTACCCACACAAGTTTAACAAATGCCCGGCGGCCGAATTCGCTGCCGTTCTGCGGATTTTCAAACTCGCGATGTCCGCGGTCTGCCAGGTTTTGCACGGCAACCGATAATTCCAGGTTGTCCCTCACCCGCCAACTGTAATTCGCATTGGCCACGGTGTAGGCGGGAACCTCGGGGTTGGGCAGCGACGCGACGTGACGGATGCTGATATCCAGCCTGGAAGCGCCGGGCAGATCCAACGCGGAACGCACGATCGCCCAGTAATCCGGATCGTTTGCCAGGGTGTCGTTTTCAATGCCGACGGGATCGGTGCTGTCCGGTTCGAGACGCAATTCCTTTTCCAGCCGGGTGCCGCCCAGACTCAAACGCCATCCTTGGGTAACCTGGTAATCGGCCCATGCCTCTATACCGTATACCGGGCCTTCTATTTTGTTTTCCAGTTCCACCGGGATCGCCGTGCCGCTGCGCAGCTTGTCCCAGTCGTGATAAAAAGCGGTGATCGAATAGCTCAATGTTTCCGAGGGCTGCGCCCGGTAACCGAGCTCAAGGACTTCGGCGACCTCGGACTGAAAGTTCGGTCCGCCTATTACCAGCGAATTCGGCGGCGCGGGGAAGAACACGTCTTTGTCGAAGCGTGACGGCGCGCGGATCGCACGCGACAACGAGGTCCACAACAGCCTGTCGCCGGAAAGTTTCCAGGCAAGCCGCAGGCTGGGTAAATGTTCCGTGCCGGTATAGTCATTGCTCTCCAGCCTTATGCCGAAAGTGGCTTCAAGGTTGTCGGTAAACCGGAGCTCATCCTGGATGAACAGGTTTTCCCAACTTAACTCGCGGCTGCCCGGCACAAACGTCGAGAAAAACCCGGGTTCGACGTCGTCCTCCCCACGGCGATAGCCGCCGCCCCACAGAATTCGATGGCTGTCGAACGGAATCGCATGCTGAAACTCGATATCGAATATATCCGCTTCCGGCTGGAACAGCACCACGTCGGAACGGTCGATGCGGTCCCAGTATGCCTGCAATTGGAAATCGGACCCGCCGTCGAGCCGCCGTTTCCAGCGCGCGAGCAGATTGGCGCCCGATACCTCTATCGGATCGAATGTAATGCCGCCGGCGAAACGGTCTTCGGTATGTCCGTCGTAGACATCTCCCTGGAAAGTAAACCGGTCGTTTTTATCGCCCCAGTCCAGCCGGAAACCGGCTTGAGCTCTCTCGAACGCATCGAACACTCTACTGCCGTCTTCCCGCAAAGTATGATCGATTTGCATGCCCTTGGCATACACGCGGTAATGGCCGGTTTCGCCGAAACCGCCGCCGTAACGCAGGCTCGCGCCGCGCTCGAAGTTTCCACCGTAGGCGCTGATCAACATACCTTGAGTCTCGGCCGCATTTTTGGTGATGATGTTGATCACGCCGTTGACCGCGTTCGTGCCCCACAATGTGCCGCCGGGGCCGCTGATGACCTCGATACGCTCGACATCTTCCAGCAGGATGTCCTGCTGATTCCAGAATACGCCGGAGAACAGCGGGGTATACACGGTGCGTCCGTCGATCAACACCAGCAGCTTGTTGCTGACCAGGGCGTTGAAGCCCCGCGCACTGATAGCGTATTGCGCGCCGTTGATTCTGGCCACCTGCAGGTTGGGCGCAAGTCTCAGCGCTTCGGGGATCGAAGTGGCGCCGGAATTCCGGATAACGTCCTGGGTGATCACATAAATCGATGCGGGCGCATTCGACAGGCTTTCCTCCCGCTTTGAAACCGAGCTGATTTTGATTTTGGCAAGCTCTTCAATACTCAGGGACAGAAAGTCCCGCATGCTGTACTGCTGCTGGGCGTGGGCCGCGGGAAAAGTTGCACCAATCAGGAGCATGCCAAGCACCAGGAGAGGAAGCTTTCCCGCCGTACCGGAATTGTTCTTTTTCTTAAACACAAACATTTGATATTCCCTTATCCCAATCCGAGTCTCGTAATACGGATAATCACGTTATTGATAGCATAGCCCAAACAATCATAACCACCAACCCTGAAAAGAGCCGGGATACGGGTTAGGGTTTGATTCGAATCTGGACAACGTATAAAGTCATCCGGAGCCCCCGGAACTATTACCGCCACCCTGGACACCAACGGCATAACCTCATGAAAATCAGGTGAAAACAATGCGCAGAAAAATAGCTTTTATCTGGTTACTCACGTTTTTCTTTACCTCGCTCGCCGCCGAACCGGCCGAGGTCAAACAAAAGCCGGTAGATATAAAGGAATGGAAGGTTCCCTACGGCGGCCAGCCGCGCGACCCATTCGCGGCGGGGGCCGACGAAATCTGGTTTGTCGGCCAGGCCGGCCATTACCTGGCGCGCTTCACCCCGTCCAGCGGCGAATTTTTCAAGCGCGACCTGGGCGACAAGGCCGGGCCGCACAACCTGATTGTCGGCAAGGACGGTATTGTCTGGTACGCCGGTAACCTCAAAGGTTATATCGGCCGTTACGATCCGAAAACGGACAAAATCACCAAAATCGCCATGCCGAATCCCGAGGCGAAAGATCCGCACACGCTGGTGTTCGACCAGGATCAAAAACACATCTGGTTTACGGTGCAATGGGGCAATTTTGTCGGCCGCCTGACCGTGGCCGATCTGACCGTCGACCTGATCCCGGTGCCGACGCCCAAAGCGCGCCCCTACGGCATCAAGATGGCGCCCGATGGGGTACCCTGGGCCGTGCTGCTCGGCACTCACAAGCTGGCCGCCGTGAATGTGCAGGCGTTGAAGGTTGTCGAGCATGAACTGCCAAACAGGAACGCACGGCCGCGCCGCCTGGAGATTACCCGCGACGGGCGCATCTGGTATGCCGACTACGGACGCGGTACGCTGGGTCTTTATAATCCTAATGCCGCTGCCGACCAACAGTTGTTCATGGAGTGGCCGCTGCCCGGCGGCGAGGATGCGCGGCCTTACGGTATGGCGCAAGACAAGCATGATCGTATCTGGGTGGTCACCACCGGCAAGATGCCCAACCTCTTTGTCGGCTTCGACACCCAGGCGGAAAAAATCGTCTCGACAACACCCGTGCCTTCCGGAGGAGGTACGGTCCGGCACATGGATTATCATCCCGGAACCGATACGGTCTGGTTCGGCACCGATACTCAGATGCTCGGTCGTGCGACAGTGAGACTAAAATAAGTCGTTTGAGTAGGCCGAATTGCTACAAATTTAATTAATCTTCCTCCGCGTCTCGGCGAGATCAGCCTTTAAAAACCCTATCCTCTCGCCGAGACGCAGGGACCGCAGGGGAAACGGCCGGATTTCTCTTTTGCTCCTCAGGCAGCAGGCTTGCATTGCACCCGGTTTTCGCCAAGAAGTTTTAAACGTATGGCGCCGGCTGATAAGGTTGCGGCTTACCTTGCCATGTAAATGGCTGCAGTCCTTCGTCCAACTCGAGTTTCTCGATCAACCGTTTGGCATCGAACGGCGCCTTCACTTTGGCGTCATTGTCGAAGTAGCAGTAGATATCGCGGCTTGTGCGGCCGGGCGAAGACTGGCTGGAAATGCGTAAGGCATCATCGGGTTCGTCGCCCATGCTCCAGGCGCGGATGCGTGCCGCCCAGCGGTCCAGCGCATCTTCGGTGTAGCCGCTGGTATAAAGTTCTTCCTCGCCATGCAACCGCAGGTACATGAAATCCGAAGTTACGTCCTCTTTATAGGGCCACTTGCCGGCGGCATCGGCCACCACCAGCGCCACTTGATATTTACGCAACAGCGCCACGAATGATTCGTCGATAAAACTTTTATTGCGGATTTCCATGGCATGGCGCAGCTTGCGGTTCTCATCGATCGCCAGCCGGCTGCGGCCCTGCATGCGCGGTTCGCGCTTGCGGGCGAGCTTCAGCGCCTCTTCCGTATCACGCGGCAGCAAACTGAGAAAATGCTCCACCCGTTCCGGATCATAACGAAAACTCGGCGGAAACTGCCACAGAAACGGCCCCAGCTTTTCCCGCAGGTTGAATACACCCGAGGCGAACACATTGGCCAGCGGCTTGTCAATGTCCTTCAGACGCAGGATGTGGGTGATATAACGGTTGCCTTTCACGCTGAAGACAAAGCCCGGTGGCGTGGCTTCGTACCAGCCGGCATAACTTTCCGGCCGCTGCAACGAATAAAACGAACCGTTGATTTCGATGGACGGCAGGGCGCGCGAGGCGAACTCCAGTTCGCGGTTCTGCGTCAGTCCTTTAGGGTAAAACACCCCGCGCCATCCGGCGTAACGCCATCCTGAAATGCCGATATAAATTCTTCCCATGAATATTTTATAAACACATAAAGTGCCAAGATTGCCAGCTGACTTGGAACAAATTGCGGCAACTCCTGACTTCAGAAGATCATGTTTCACGCGAAGGCGCGAAGGCGCGAAAAAAGACCATAGGGAATGCGGTCTTTAGATTTAACAGCAAAAGCATTAACTTTAAAAAGCAGCCAGATCAAAACCACTTACAGAATGTTTTATTTTATTCTTTCTTCTTATTTCTTTGCGCCTTCACGCCCGACCGCCCGCACGAGGTACGAGTCGTATTACCATTAAGTGCAGATCATGCAGGAGCAAGCTATCTGCTTTGCGTGAGACATTAAAAATCAAAACCACGGCAGGGCTTATCAAGTTGAGGCGAAGACTCAAAGATCAACAATCGTCTTGAATCCGCCGTAGATCATGCGGGTCGTGTCGAACGGCATGCTTGCCGGATCGAACTGCATGCGAGGGTCGCTCATCACCTTGGCGTTGACGCGGTCGCGCTGTGCCCTGGACTTGTAGACGATCCAGGCGAATACCACCGTTTCGTCGGGCTTGAGTTTGACGCTTTGCGGAAACGAGGTGACTTTGCCCGGCTTGACATCGTCGGCAATGCACTCCCGATACTCGAGCGCGCCGTGCTCCAGCCAGATTTTCCCCGCCTTGCGCGACAGGCGGCGGTAATCCTGTATATGTTTCTTGGGTATCGGCAGCACAAATCCATCTACGTAGGGCATCAATTTCCTCCTTCAAATATGCATAAACGGCCTAAAGGTGCCGTGTTTCCGCCGGCGACGAATTCCAATTATCATGTTTGCCGTCCTCGTACTGCACCGGTGCCGTGGCCAGCTCTTCGTCGGTGGCGTTATCGAAACAGGCAACGTTCACACAATGAAACCAGCCGCCGAATTCTTCGATGTCCAGGTAACCGCGCGAGAACGGTCTGACGCCGCAACGGCTGCAAAAATAATGGTGTACATTGCCTTCGGGCCAGAGTGAATCCGGCCCCCGGTAATCGGAAAGAGATTCCTGCCCCTGCAGCAGTCTGAAGGTGTCACCCTTGGCGAAAGCTTTCCAAAACCTTGTCTTGTAACAGAACGAGCAGTTGCATTTCCTCGTTCCTTCCGCAAGATCGATATCGCATTCGAAGCGAACCGCACCGCAATGACAGCTTCCGGTATAGGTTTTCATCATCGCCATCATCTCCTGGCACGGCTACGACTTGCTTTGCTGTTTTGGGCAATCCAGCATCCAGTGTATGTTGTAGCGATCCACCAGCATGCCGAACCGGCTGCCCCAGAACGTGTCTTCCAATGGTTGCATGACTTCTCCGCCCCGCGATAACGCGTCGAATATCCGGGTTTGCTCCTGCTCATCGGTAAGCCGGATAGTCAACATGATATTGTTGCCGGCAACGGCGTCTTTACCCGGCATGCCGTCGGTAGCCATGAAGTAGATGCCGTCAGCCCGGAATTCCGAATGCATGACGTTATCTCTGAACTTTTCATCCGTTTCTCCCGGGGCCTCGGCAAACGTGCTTAATGCTTCTATCTCGCCGCTTAAGCACTCTTTGTAAAAATTCAGCGCTTCCCGGCACTTTCCCGAAAAATTGATGTATGGATTCAGACTCTTCATATTGCCGCTCCTTTTGCAAAGCCCCCATGTAAGCAGCGGCGCTGCCGCTCTATTCGGCAACGCCGCCTGGCTCAATCACTCGTCCCTGACCGCCTCGACCTGAATCCTCAGATCGAGCATACCCATGCCGCCGTCGGTATACTTGGTCATGCCGTAATCGGCGCGATTCAACTCGCCTTCCGCATCGGCGCCGCAGGCTTCCTTCTTGTAGAAAGGATGATCGATGCAGTTGAAACTGTTGATTTTCAGCTTCAGCGGTTTGGTGACGCCCATCAGCGTCAATTCGCCGTCCACGGCCTTCGGCTTGTCACCGTCGAATTTGAGTTTGCCCTTGTAGGTCATGGTCGGGAATTTTTCGACGTTGAGCCAGTCCGCGCTGCGCGCGTGTTCATTCATCTCATCGTGACCGAAATCGATACTGGCGGTGTCGACCGTGATTTCGACGCTGCCGGTTTTAGCCGCCTTGTCGAGCGTGATCTTGCCGGATGTGCTGTTAAACTTTCCACGCCAGATGGACAGGCCCATGTGCGGGAACTCCAGGCTGGGATAGGTATGGCTGGAATCGATGGTATACGTGACCGGCTCGGCGGCGGCGGAAGCCGATGCGCCGGCGATAACAAATGCAAGCAACCATTTTCTGACTGACATATTGTTTCTCCTGAATCGTTTTTAACCGTTATGGTTCGGGTTCATCGTCTTGACGAACGTCACCTTTCTTTATGATACATCCTTAACGCTATGGGCGCGAACACCGCCGTGATCAGGGCTGAAGCGACAAACACCCAGGCGATGTCTTTCGGCAAGACGTTGCCGTGCATAAGACCGCGTGCGGCCTCGACAAGTTGCGTGACGGGATTCACGTTTACCACGGTTTGCAGCCAATCCGGCATGGTCGCCGGGTCGACGAAGATGTTGCTGGCGAAGGTCAGCGGAAACAGGAACAGAAAGCTCGTGGTCATGACCGATTCCGGCGTCTTGACCAGCATGCTGACGATCACCCAGATCCAGGACAGGCTGAAGGCGAACACCAGCACCAGCGCCACCGCTGCGACTACGCCGAGCACACCGCCCTCCGGCCGGAAGCCGAGCATCACGCCGAGGATGATAACCATCAGCGCGGCGATGGAATAACGCAACACATCGCCGAGCAGGGCGCCAAAAATCGGCGCCGACTGCCAGATCGGCAACGAACGAAACCGGTCGTACAAACCCTTGCTGATATCGGTATTCAGGCCGACACCCGTATAGACTGTGGTAAAGACAATCGCTTGAACCAGTATGCCCGGTAACAGGAACTGAATATATTCGCGCGGCGAACCGGCGAGCGCCCCGCCGAACAGGTAAGTGAACATCAGCGTCATCATCATGGGAAACGCGGTGACGTCGAACAGTTGAAACGGCACGTGCTTGATCTTGAGCATCGCCCGCCAGCCGAGGGTGCAGGTTGCCGACAAGGCGTTTGCGCCTGTTGGCCGCATGCCCCGAGCCAGGAACCGAACGCCGTCCGACGCGGGAGACGAAGAAATTTTCATATTCATGCTACCGCCTCCGTCACCGTCTCTTCGGCCGGGTGGCCGGTCAGCGCAAAAAACACTTCATCCAGGCTGGGGGCACCCAGTGAGACTTCCGCCACCCGAATACCCTCTTGCGCCAGCACGGCCAGCGCTTTTACCGCCAGCGCCTCATCAGTGACCTGCGCCGACAGCGCATGGCGGTCCGCGCCTGTCAGCACAGCCGTCCCCAGCGCCCGGGCCAATAAGCGCTCGGCTTCATCCCGTTGATCCGGGTTGATCAATCGTATGTGCAGTGCGCCGGCGCCCACCGAGGCTTTCAGTTCGCGGCTGGACCCCTCGGCAATCAGGCGGCCATGATCAATAACGGCGAGCCTGTCCGCCAGCCGGTCGGCTTCCTCCAGGTACTGCGTGGTCAACAGCACGGTCGCGCCTTCGGCGGCGATGGCCCGCACGATGTCCCAGACCTGGTTACGGCTCCGCGGGTCGAGACCGGTGGTGGGCTCGTCGAGGAACAGGATTTCCGGCGTCACCACCAGGCTGGCGGCGATATCCAGCCGCCGACGCATACCGCCCGAATAAGTTCGCGCCTGGCGCCTGGCCGCTTCAGCCAGATCAAACGCTTCCAACAACTCCATCGCGCGGGCTTTTGCACCGCGCCAGGAGTGCCCGAGCAACCGGCCGATCAAAACCAGATTTTCGTGGCCGGTAAGATCTTCGTCGATCGACGCGAACTGCCCGGTCAAACTCACCTTGGCGCGCACCGCCGCCGCTTCGCGCACCAGATCGTGACCGAGCACACTGGCACTGCCGGCATCCGGTTTTAGCAGCGTGGCCAGCAACCTCACCGTCGTGGTTTTGCCGGCGCCGTTGGGACCGAGCAAGCCGTAAACCGTGCCGCGGCGGATGTTGAGATCGATGCCGTCAACGGCGCGGGTCTTGCCAAAAT
>DASVCP010000138.1:0-10136 GCA_036381555.1 Gammaproteobacteria bacterium | reverse complement strand
GTGCGACAACTTAAATATCAGCCACGGAACCCACGGAAAAACACGGAATTAAAAACTGGTGTGTTAAAAGTCCAGACATTAACCCTATAAATTGGATTTTGGATTTCTAATTACTTTTTCCTTAACTTTCCGTGGATTCCGTGGATTCCGTGGCAAATGCTTTTCCAAATGCCTTTTGGAATGCGTCGAAGGCACTATCGTCGTACAACACGAACCGGATCAGCGACAGCGACGAATCTTCGCGCAGGCAGGCTTTCAAAGCGTTCGCGGTAATGTCGGCGGCATCCTGCAAGGGATAACCGAAAGCGCCGGTGGAAATTGCCGGGAAGGCAAGACGCTCGATGCCGTGGCGCTCCGCGACCTCGATGGCATTGCGGTAGCAATCGGCCAACAGCTTGTCGGACGGCTCGTCGATGCCGTGTACCGGACCCAGACAATGAATGATCCAGCGATTCGGCAACTGCTGTCCGGAGGTAATCACCGCCTCTCCGGGCTTGAGGGGCGCAAGCGGCCGGCATTCCTGCACGAGCCCGGGACCGGCGGCACGATGAATGGCGCCGGCAACGCCGCCTCCCGGCATGAGCCGGGCATTGGCCGCATTGACCACGGCATCCATATCCGGCTGATTGGTAATGTCGCCTATCGTCAACTGAATGATGATGCTCTGAAAAGCATATTGCATAACGTTTTCCTCAATCGTCGTCATGGCGCTTGAGCGCAACGGCTGGAATGGAACTCATAACCTCCCTTCGGGCAGGCACCCGATCTCCCGGTGAGCGTATCGCCGTGCCCGTCCGGGATCAAGACCCCGCCTGCGACAGGCGGGGATTTTATAATCGGGCTAATCGTGCAGGGCATCGAGCAAAAAAAACGGCGCATCCAAGTGCGCCGTTTCAGGAATCATGCGTCACAACTGTTATTTTTGTGCCGCCAAATAGGCCGAAAGGTTGGCAATCTCCTCGTCGGTCAATCCGTTCGCCATGGGCGACATCATCGGGTTGCTGCGTTCGCCGCTGCGGAACGCCTTTAACTGCGTAACCAGATAGCCTTCTTCCAATCCCGAAGTTTTTGGAAACATTGCCGGATTCGGACTGTTACCCGCCGGTCCGTGACATCCCATGCATCCCTTGGCGGAATACGCGGCTTCACCGGCAGCCACGTCTCCCGCCACGGCGGAGTGAGCCGTTCCCAACATCGAGACTCCCAACACCATATTTACGAAAAATTTCATTTATCCTACCTCTTTCACTTTCACTACTATCGATAAATTCACGGAAAACCGTGCCCACCCAGGCGCGCCGAAACGGCGCTCGCGAAGATCGCGATAAAATGGGAAGTACAAGAGTATGTTCTGGCAACGCGCCGGAAGGTTTATTCAAAAACCCGCCGGGCACTTGTAACCGGCGGCGCGTATTATGCCTCAAGCCTCAACGATGCGCACGCGCCACCATCCAATTTCTACGTATCACTTGTTCGGTTGCGGGGTAACCCGCAAATACGGCTTCAACTCCTTGTACCCCTTGGGAAATTTTTCCTTGAGTACCTTGGGATCGGTAATCGTCGGCACGATCACCACGTCATCTCCCTGCCGCCAGTTGCCCGGTGTCGCGACACTGTACTTATCGGTCAGCTGAATCGAATCAATGACGCGCAGTATCTCGGCGAAGTTGCGTCCGGCGCTCTTCGGATAGGTGATGATCGCGCGTATTTTCTTGTTCGGATCGATAATAAATACCGATCTCACCGTTGAACTGTCGCCTTCGCCGGGATGCAGCATGTCGTACAACTGTGAGACCTTATGGTCCTGGTCGGCCAGGATGGGATAGTTGACGGTGGTATGCTGGGTTTCGTTGATGTCCTTGATCCACTCTTTGTGAGATTCAACCGGATCGACACTCACCGCAATCACTTTCACGCCGCGCCTGGCGAATTCCGATTCATTAAGATTGGCGACAATCCCAAGTTCGGTGGTGCACACCGGCGTGAAATCGGCCGGATGCGAAAACAGGACAGCCCAACTTTCGCCGATCCATTCATGAAAGTTGATCGACCCTTCGGTCGAGTCCTGGGTAAAATTGGGGGCTATATCACCAAGACGTAAACTCATGGTTGTTCCTCCTTATATCGGGCTCGTCAGGGTCGCTGATTGTAAACCCGCCATGACAGGTTTTGAACGAACGTTTGGTTCTATTGCAAAAACTCCAGGTTATGAGCGTTAACAACAAGCCTAACCACGGAGGGCACGGAGAACACAGAGAGAAGAAAAGTGAGATTATAAGCAGCCTCATAATCGGCTGCTTTAGAAATGTTACCCACGCTTAAAACCTACACAAATTCAGTCTATGAATGGCTTTTGATAATCCTTCTCTGTGTCCTCCGTGTTCTCCGTGGTTAAATTTTTTTAGACTAAGTCTCCCTTCCACTCCCAGGCCGAAGCTGAATAAGTTTTCGATTTTCCCGCAAACCCGGAAATGCTTTATAATGGCGGCTTCCCAACATTGCCAGGGTAGCGAGCATGCCGTCGTTTGATGTGGTTTCGGAACTGGACCTGCACGAGGTCACCAATGCGGTGGACCAGGCCAACAAGGAGATAAGCTCCCGTTTCGATTTCAAAGGCACCAATGCCCGCTTCGAACGCAACGATTACACAGTCACCCTGATCGCGCCCACCGACTTCCAGTTGAAACAAATGCTGGAAATTTTGTCGCTGAAACTCAGCAAACGCGGAATCGACGTCGCCTGCATGGAACCGGCCGACCCCGAAATCGCGCTCCACGAAGCCCGGCAAAACGTCACACTGCGGCACGGGCTTGACAGCGCCCTCAGCAAGAAAATCATCAAACAGATCAAGGACAGCAAACTGAAAGTCCAGGCTTCGATTCAGGGCGACAAAATTCGCGTAACCGGCAAAAGTCGCGACGAGCTGCAAAACACCATCGCTGTTTTGAAAAAAGCCGATGTCGAACTGCCGCTACAGTTTGAGAATTTCCGGGATTAAGCCCGCCTGTAAACTGCCATTCTCTCCACGGCTACTTGTTGTTGCATATTGCAAGCCGGCCTGCTCCCGCTCAAGGGTCCACTGGAGTTTTTTTTCGCTGCCTCAATAACTTTCTTATCGAGCGTGGCCGTTGCTTTGAAAACGCCCGGGTTGACATAACCGCCGCCGGTACTTCAAAGACTTTCGGAATATCCGCACTCCCGCTTCCCTTGCCGGGAATTTGCACTTACCATTTTAATTATGAAATTCCGCCACATCTTCGTCTCGTTGCTGGCCGCCGCCGGCGTATACACAGCCTACCAGGCCAATCGCCCGCCTTACCACGTTGAAATCGACGCGAGCCGGATCCCCACTTTCAGTCAGGTTCGACTGGACTTCGAACACGAGTATGATGAAGAACGCTCTCTGCCGTTTCTGGGTTCGGCAGTCATCGATATCGACAACGACGGCATGCCCGAAGTTTTTCTGGGCGGCGGGCACGGACAACCCGACGGCCTGTTCAAATACCGTGATGCGGAGTTTGTAAATATTGCCGATGATCTCAGCCTGCGCAAGGAAAATACCGAAGCCAGTTACGGTGCGGCTTCCGTTGATGTCAACAGCGACGGGTATACCGACCTGTTCGTGGCCCGCGACAGCGGCGTCTATTTGTACTTAAACCGTGATGGCGCATTGGTCGGCGGTCGACTCTCATTGGAACTGGACCCCAATGCCGCACCCATCGCCGTCAGTACCGGCGATATCAATCGCGACGGTCATGTCGATCTTTTCATTTCGTGTTTTCTCAAGCCGCAACACTTGCGGCCGCGGGTATTCAACGATCCGCATTACGGCACGCAAAGCCTGTTGTTGGTTAACAGCGGCGCCAACACCTTCGCCGACATCACCGCCCTGGCCGGGTCAGCGTACACGGGCAATACCTCGGCGGCATTGTTTGCCGATCTGGACAATGACGGCTTGCAGGACCTGGTGACCGCCGAATACACCGGCCACATACGCATTTACAAAAACCTGGACGGTAACCGCTTTAAGAACATGCAAAGCCCGCTATCCGGCTATCACGGTTATCCGATGGGCATCGCAACCGGCGATGTCAACAACGACGACCGGCTTGATTTGTTTTTCACCAATAGCGGCACGACGGTTCCCCGGCTGCTCGCGCGAGGCGACTTGCGCGAGAACCAGCGCCTGCACACGCAGTGGATGCTGTTGCGCAACGACGGCAGCTTCCGCTTTACCGATGTCGCCGAGGAGTATTTGCTCGCCGGCTACGAACTCGCCCGGGGCGCGGTGTTCGCCGACTTCAATCTTGACGGATTGGAAGATCTCGTAGTAGCCGCCAATGATATTCGTTTTCCGCCTCAACGGCTGTACCGGAATTCCGGCAAGCTTCTGTTGCAGAAAGACAATGGAACGTTTGCACCGGTCGAGCGTATCGCCCGGGTTGAAAACCGCCGCTTCGGAATCAGCCCACTCGTTGCCGATTTTAATAACGACGGCTATCCGGACCTGGTGCATGTCAACCTGGACGGACCGGCCGTGGCGCGCATTAATCACGGCGGCAATGCCAACTTCATCAAGGTGGACCTGGGCGACTCGCCCCTGGCATTGGGCGCCCGTGTTTCGCTGCTGACAGAGACGGGCGACCGCCACAGCAAACAACAGCTCTCCGGCCAGGGCGCCGCGGCCGATCAAGCCCACGTCGTCACTTTCGGTCTCGGTCATCGCGGTGCCACCGGCATCGAAGTCAAATATCCTTCCGGTAGAACCGTGACTGTCGACGCGCCCCGTCTCAATACCACCGTCGACTTGCGCGAGGAACTCCCGCGCAAAACCCCGGCGACTGTCGAATTGCCCGTGCCCCTACGCGAAACCGATCGACACACCGATGTCGAAACGACACCGCCCTCCTCCGGTATCGATCATCCCCGTGTCATGCCCGAAGTGGTTCCCGCGCCGGATACTGCGGCGTCACCACCCATTGAGGACGAACTGCTGCAACTCTTGAACGATTAAGCGGACCAAACGTATGGCTATGATTCCGGTCAACCGCCAACCGTGGCTCACCTACGCACTGATTGCGATAAGTGTCGCGATCACGCTGACCAGCAACTTCGGTGATCATATACAGGTGCTTCAGCCGCTGTTCATCTCCAATTTCCCGGAGCCCTTTCAGCTACCCGAAGTCCGCCGTGGAGAAGTATGGCGCCTGGTTTCGCCCATCTTCATGCACTTCCACCCGCTGCACCTGGCATTCAACATGCTCTGGTTATGGGATCTCGGGCGGGCGATTGAATTACACCTGTCCACCCGACGGCTGGCGCTGCTGGTTGCCGTCACCGGCGTGCTGTCCAACCTGGGGCAGTTCTACTTCGACGGTCCGCGTTTCGGCGGCATGTCGGGCGTGGTCTACGGCCTGCTGGGTTATATCTGGATACAGGGTCACCTGAATCCCGCCGCCGGTTTGTTCCTGCATAAACAGATCGCCATCATGATTATGATCTGGTACGTGCTGTGCTGGACCGGGCTGGTGGGACCCGTCGCCAACATGGCGCATACAGTCGGCCTGCTCGCCGGTCTTATAACCGGCTTCATCTGGGCCTACGCCAAACGACGCTAAAACGGTATACTGCGGACAATAGCCTGGAAAAAGATAAGTTATGACAGACAAAAATCTTCACGACGCCCTGGCTCAGTTACGGGCCGAAATCGAAAAACTGGATTCGGTAAGCGAAAGCGACAAGCAACGCCTGGAATCCCTGCTCGCCCGCATCCGCAACACGGCCGACCCCGAAGACGCCGAAACCGGCGACGACCTGCAGGATGCCATCACCGAAAACATCACCAAGTTCGAAGCCTCCCACCCCCGGCTCACGGCGATCATGAACGACATCGCCACCACTTTGAGCAACATGGGGATTTAAAAGACTTTTAACCACGGAGAACACGGAGAAAAATTTATGTTAAAAAATTAAAAGCCCTCTCCTGCCGGGGGAGGGCTCTAGCGAAACAATTTCTGTGTTTCGTTTTCAACTTGCTCTTCGCTTGCCACTTCAATACAGCCTTTGGAAGTGACGTTTTTTAAATTAACTTTTTTGGTTCTTCGTTTTTAACCCTCCGTGATCTCCGTGGCAGATAAATGCTCCTGCATTATCTGCACTTCCGCCTTCCGTGGCGGTCGCCCTCCGTGGTTAGATTATTTTTCAGGTCTGTTCTTTTACGGAGACTTGCGGGATCACCAATTCCGTGCCGGGGTTGACGCGGTTCAGGTCGAGGTCCGGGTTGTATTGCAGCAACAGCCACAGCGGCAGACCGTTGCGCCGTGTCAGATCCCAAATTGAATCGCCGCGCCTGACTTTGTACTTCTCGGTTGCCGCGATCTGGTACTGCGAGAAATAGGCTTCCTGCAAACTGCGGTGATACGCCGTGCGACGGTGCTCGAACGCTTCGCGATCGATCCTGGAAAAATCCAGCTTTAACCGCTTACCGATCACCAGCGGCTCGCCGAAACGCAAACCGTTGATATTCCTTAATCGTTGCGTCGCCAGACCCAGCCAGTCGGCGTAATGCCCAAGCGTCTCGGCGGCCAGTACTTCGACGGTATTGTCGTCGTCCACCGAGTAATCGCTGGGGTCGGCGGCCAGTGGCGGGTGCAGGCCGGCGGGCTGTACGGGGGTCATTTCCTCGGCTTCGCTGACCGGTTCGCTTGTTTCCAGTTTGTCTTCGACCAGCGACGAAACTTCGGCGATAACCGGGGCGATGACCGGTTCGGCAGGTGCCCCTGACGAAATTTCTTCGGGCGTGTCCTCGGCCGCGGGCTTGGCGCTCGCCACCACTTCCGGCGCCGGCGGCTGCACCGGTTCGGCGCTTTCACTGATCCGCAGCTGCTGGCCGACATGGATCCGGTGCGGGTCCCGCAAATCGTTCAAAGCCATAAGATGCTGCGGGCTGATGCCGAAGTTCCCGGCAATCAACGACAGGCTGTCGCCGCGCTTGACGGTGTATACACCCTGGTCCAGTTGCATCTCGACGATGCCGGTCGCTTTTTGCGGCAGCTTCAGCACCTGGCCGGCGCGAATGAAATGCCGGCTGCGAAGATTGTTCATCGCCATCAGGTCCCTGACGCCCACGCCGAAGCGATCGGCGATGGCGGACAGCGAATCTCCCCGTCGGACCTTGTAGGTGAGATCCGGTAACTGCCGGTGAAATTTTTGCGGAACCGTAGCAATCAACTGACTTAAATCCTGCGCCACCGTGCCCGGCACGCGCACCTCGAAGCCGCGTGGAATGTATTTTTCTCCAGCCCAGACCGGGGGTCTTAACGCCGGATTTAAATGCTTTAGTATGTCGACTTCTAGCCCCAGGGTTTGGGCAAGCGACAGAGCGGGAATATACGCCGGCAGCTCCACCGTCAGACTGCCGTCGGGAGAATCCGGCGTCAATACTCCGAAGTACTGCTCGGCATTCTTCTGGACGTCAACCGCGGCCAGAAACGCGACGTAGAAATTCCGCGAAGCAAATTTGAACGCCCGGCCTTTGTATTGCCGCAATATTTTAACAATGTCGGTACCACCGGTTTCCTCCACCGCGCGGCGCATGCCAGCCGCGCCGTGATTGTAGGCGGTGATCGCCAGCGGCCAGGTACCGGTGGTGGAATAATTGTGTTGCAATAACTTGGCGGCGGCTACCGATGACGCAAAGGGGTCCAGCCTCTCGTCGATCACATGATCGACCCGCATGAAACGTCTGCCGGTCGAGCGCGTAAACTGCCACATGCCGGCTGCGCCGATGAACGAGTAGGCCGACGGGTTGAAAGACGATTCGACGTGCGGCAGACAGGCCAACTCCTCCGGCAAACCCATCTCGCGCAAGGTTGCTAAAATATGCGGCATCCAGCGGCCGGAGCGGACCAGTCCTTCTTTGAATTTATTCGACTGACCCAGCTGGAAACGCAGATGCTGCGCGGCTTCGCGCAGTTCTTCGCGGCTGATGTTCTTGGGCCACAACTCGAGCACCCGCCGCTCTTCTTCGCTGAGATTTTTGTGGCTCTCGCGGGCGAGACTCAGGAGTATATCTTTGTATCGGTCTTTGACCTTGTTGACGAACCGGTTGCGCTCGCGGCGTGAAATGCCGGGCTCCAGGTCGACGATGGTGTATACGATGCCCAAATACCGATCGTCGTGTATGAACCCCTGGTCGGTGGTGATCTCAGTATAAACCCGCGTCCAAAAGCGGATATCCGGCTCAAGCTCCTTGGGTCGCGGTAACAGCGCTTCTTCTGCCAACACATTATTCGAAAAAATGAGCGTCAACCCAACGGTGAACAGGGTAATCGCGCGCTTGACTTCAAGATATCCGCGGCTGAAACGCATAAACCGGTATCTCTCCCAAGTTGAAATTCAAAGATGACCGGAACTTAAATCCGGCCGAATCCAAAAAACGGCTAGGGTTCCATTAAACAATGTTCAACGCAAGTCCCGGCAATGGTTATGAGAGTTGTTTCGACATTTGGAATTTGATTCTTTAAAAAAAACGGCACAAGGCATCTTCGACCTTGTCAGAGTTTGCTTTGACAAACACCGGCTTCTGTTTTTGGCAAAGCCGCCGTGACGGTTATGCTCTGAGTCGTGGTGGAGAACTTGATTTTCTCAGAGCTTCCCAAAAATCCAAAACCCCGTTGGACGTCTCACCGCGCGGATCGTTCTACCTCCGGACAAAAAAATTCAACCGCTCATCGGCCAGGGCGCCGCAGCACCGGAAATCGCGGCAAACGGGAAATCCCCAGTGATTCGTGCTAAAGTCGGCCGCCTCCCGGCACGGTTTTATTCCCAACCTTTAGCACATGAACGACAATACTTTGTTCGAAAGCCGCCTGACCAGCCTGCCGCTACTCGGCCGCGGCAAAGTTCGCGATTTATATCAAGCGGACGACCGGCACATGCTCATCGTCACTACCGACCGCCTGTCGGCCTTCGATGTAATCCTGCCCGCGCCCGTCCCCGGTAAGGGCCGCATCCTGACCGAAATCTCGCGCTTCTGGTTCAACAAGCTGGCCCATATTGTGCCCAGTCACATGGCCGACCTGCCGCTGGCGCGGTTCCTCAACGACGACGAGATCCGGCAACTCGACGGCCGCGGCATGCTGGTGCGCAAACTCAAGCCGTTGCCGGTCGAAGCGGTCGTGAGAGGCTACCTGATCGGTTCGGGCTGGAATGACTACCGGGCGGCCGGCGCCGTCTGCGGCATTACGTTGCCGTCCGGACTGGAACAGGCCGCGCGACTGCCCGAACCGATTTTTACGCCTGCCACCAAGGCCGACATCGGCGAGCACGACGAGAATATCAGCTTCGAGCAGGTTGCCGCCTTGATCGGCGACGCCCGTGCCGCGGAACTGCGCGACATCAGCCTGCGCCTATATAAGGAAGCGGCCGAATATGCCCGTCAACGCGGCATCATCATAGCCGATACCAAGTTCGAGTTCGGCCTCGACGAGAGCGGGCGGCTCGTCTGGATCGACGAGGCCCTGACACCGGACTCGTCGCGTTTCTGGCCGTTGGACGGTTACCGCACCGGCATCAGTCCGCCCAGTTTTGACAAGCAATACGTGCGCGACTACCTGGAAACCCTGGACTGGAACAAAACAGCGCCCGGTCCACGGTTGCCGGAGGACGTCCTCCGGCAGACCGCCGAAAAATACCGTGAAGCGCTCACCCGTCTGACCGGGCCCGGGTAGTCCATCGGATTTAAGCCATGCCGAAGATAGCAGGCCTGTTTATCACCGGCACCGACACGGGTGTCGGTAAAACGTTTATCGGCGCCGGCCTGGCCCGGGCGCTGTATCACAAAGGCGTCAAGGTGCAGCCGCGCAAACCCGTCGAATCCGGCTGCCCGACCCTGGGCGGCCAGCGGGTACCCGCCGACGGCATGGCCTACCACGCCGCCGTTAACGGCGCCATTCCGCTCGAGGTGATTACCCCCTACCGCTACTCGGCGGCGCTGGCGCCTCCCCAGGCGGCGCAACGGGAAGGACAAACGCTGACGCTCGACCAGCTTCAACATGCCGTGCTGGACGGGACGGAAGCAGAGGATTTTTTACTGGTCGAAGGCGCGGGCGGATTTTATTCGCCGATCGCGATGG
>DASVCP010000137.1:0-7868 GCA_036381555.1 Gammaproteobacteria bacterium | reverse complement strand
TTACCAGATCATGGCCACAGAGGGCTATCAAAGCAGCGGCAGCTCCGACATCACTGTAAGCGAAGGCGGTAGCAGCGGCGGTAGCACCAGCAGCGGCGGCAGTACCAGCAGTAGTGGCGGCAGCACCAGCAGCAGTAGTGGAGGCTCCAATACCATCACTGTTCGTGCCCGCGGCACCACCGGTCAGGAACAGATCTCATTGCGGGTTAACAACAACACCGTGCAAAACTGGACGCTGTCGACCGGCATGCAGAACTACACGGCCTCGACCAACTCTACCGGCGGTATCACCGTCCACTTTACCAACGACAGCGGCAGCCGTGACGTACAGGTCGACTACATCCAGGTTAACGGTTCGACCCGTCAGGCCGAAAACCAGGGCACCAACACTGCGTTGTATGCCAACGGTTCCTGCGGCGGCGGTTCCAACAGCGAATGGATGCACTGCAACGGCTACATCGGTTTCGGTGACGTGTCCGGCGGCGGTGGCGGCTCGACCAGCAGCAGTGGCGGTTCAACCAGCAGCAGCGGCGGCTCGACAAGCAGCAGCAGCGGCGGTGGCGGCTCCATTGTCGTCCGCGCACGCGGCACGGCCGGCGGGGAGTCGATCAGTTTGCGCATCAATAACAACACCATCCAGACCTGGACGCTGTCGACCAGCATGCAGAACTACACGGCCAACACCAGCGCTACCGGCGGCATTACCGTCCACTTCACCAACGATGGCGGCAGCCGCGACGTTCAGATCGACTACATCCAGGTAGACGGGCAGACCCGCCAGTCCGAGAACCAGAGCTATAACACCGGCGTCTGGGGTAACGGCTCCTGCGGCGGCGGCTCCAACAGCGAGTGGCTGCACTGCAACGGCGCGATCGGTTACGGCAACCGGTAAGCGAACCTAAGTGACATGGTTGCGACGACGTCGCGACCTCTCCTCATTAAGGGTGGACCGAGCTCCACCCTTTTTTTTAACTCTCGCAACCATATATAGGAATTCATTTCTTATTCGCGAGGCAAATATTTGCAATGTAACCGATTCCATTCACAGTTCGACCAGATTTTTTCACTGTTCTGGCCGATAGAGGCATATAAGTAGTTTGACTATAAGTGTATTCACGACTATAAGTACATATCCATATAATTTCTCTTCTGGAGATTCAGGTATGAGCAACACAAAGCATAGAAAAACGGCTCGTTTTTCAAGCACGTGGTTAGTGGTTGCCGTCGCCGCACTGTGCGTAACAGCGGTCAACGCCCAAACCTTAAATTCAAATGGGACAGGTACTCATAACGGATTTTACTATTCGTTCTGGAAGGATTCCGGGGACGCTTCCATGACCTTGCTGAGCGGCGGACGTTACACGTCTCAGTGGGGCAACAGCACCAACAACTGGGTCGGCGGTAAAGGCTGGAAGCCCGGCGCACGCAGAGTGGTGACCTACTCGGGCAGCTACAGCGCCTCCGGCACTAGCTATCTGGCGCTCTACGGCTGGACGAAAAACCCGCTGGTGGAATATTACGTCGTCGAGAACTGGGTCAATTACAATCCCAGCACCGGTTCATCCTTGTTAGGCACCATTAACAGCGATGGCGGCACATACGACCTCTATCGCACGCAGCGCATAGATGCCCCTTCGATTGAAGGCACGGCCACGTTTTATCAGTACTGGAGTATCCGGCGGGCCAAGCGTACCAGCGGAACCATCACCGTAGGCAATCACTTTGACGGCTGGTCACAGTCCGGTCTGACGTTGGGCAGTCATGATTACCAGGTCATGGCAACCGAAGGGTATCAAAGCAGCGGCAGCTCGGACATTACCGTGAGCGAAGGCAGCAGCGGCGGTGGCAGCAGTTCAAGCTCCAGCAGCTCAAGCTCAAGCTCAAGCTCAAGCTCAAGCTCAAGCAGCAGCACCGGCGGTGGCGCCAACACGATCACGGTTCGTGCGCGTGGTACAGCCGGCTCTGAATCCGTCTCCCTGCACGTAAATAACACCGCAATTCAGACCTGGACGATGTCGACCAGTATGCAGAACTACACGGCCTCGACCGATGCCACCGGCGGTATTACCGTCCATTTCACCAACGACGGCGGCGACCGTGATGTGCAGGTCGACTACATTCAGGTGAACGGCTCGACCCGTCAGGCTGAAAACCAGGCCACTAACACTGCCCTTTACGCCAACGGTTCCTGCGGCGGCGGCTCCAACAGCGAGTGGATGCACTGCAACGGCTACATCGGTTTCGGTGACGTGTCCGGCGGTGGCGGTTCTTCTTCCAGCAGTTCATCGTCTTCGAGCAGCAGTTCGAGCAGCAGCTCGAGTTCGAGCTCCAGCTCAAGCACTGGCGGTAGCGGCGGTGACTGCCCGAATGTGAAAACCGGCGGCCAGTCCGGCAATTTCGGCACGACCGGCGCCTATTGCTTCAAAACGCAGGATACCGTCAACGGGTGGGGTGTTTCCAACTTCACCGGCCGCACCATTTCCGTGACGGTGAACGGCAGCGGCACGGCGGTCACCACACCCGGCGCCCAGTTACCTTCGAAAGGCGCAAGCGATTACTACCACTTCGACAGCTCGGGTGGAGGTTACACCTGGTCAGCGGTTTACTGGTGGTAAAACGCTTCTTATAAAGAAGTTTATAAAAGTTAAAACTGGAACTGCCCGGTTAGCGATAGCCGGGCAGTTTTGTTTGGGGAAATGTTTGGCAGGATGGGCCAACCCACTGCTGTCCCACAAAATCTAAAAAGTAGGTCCCTTCTCCTAAAACAGTGCTGTCCCTAGACCTCCTCTCCCAAAGGGAGAGGGAAATTCCCCCCACACTCTTGTTCATGTCTGTCAGCACCTCTGCCATCCCTAAGCCCCATCAAAATAGGCATTTACTCGCATAGCAGTCGATATTAATGGGACAGCAGTGGAGCCAACCCACCACCGATTCCAGCCGGAAAGGGTTGCTATTGAGCAGTCGGCATCAACGACCGTATGCTTTCAATCAACGCGGGATCGGTTTGCAGCCGATTACTGTCGGTGACTCTGATACCGTTGGCGTCCAGCAATGCGATGACGGTGGAATGATTAAAACCCCCTTCGGGCAACTTGCGGTAACGCACGCCGAGCACGGCGGCAAGCTTGCGGACGTCGTTTGAATCGGCCCGGACAAGTTTCCAGCGTGAACGGTCCACGTTCTGTTTGTCTGCAACCTCTGCGAGTACTGCCGGTGTGTCGTGTTCGGAATCCAGGCTGACCAGCAATACCCGCAGTTGTTCACGAACGTGCGGCTCAAGCGCCGCTTCGGTGGATTGCAGCGCTTTGATGGTCAGCGGGCAGACATAAGGGCAACTGCCATAGAACATGGTAATCAGCATTGGCTTGCCCTGAAAGACATCCAACCCGACATCCGCGCCGTCCTGGTCGGTTAAATGGAGTTTGAGTTGATAGAGTGATTCGTCCCCGGTACCCGCGTATGCAAGGCCGATATAGACGATCAGTATCAATCGAAAAAGCTTTTTCATTGTTTACTCTCCACATCGCGGGCACAGCGGAAGCCAAGATTCCGGGTTGTGTAGGCGGCCTTGAGGGAGCTCAGAAAGGCAACCCGCATCAGCACGGCATAGTTCTCTTTCTGCTCCAGGCTGAGCGCCCCGGCGCCGCAGAATTCAAGTTTGTCGAGGCTGCCGGGTTCGCGGTTGTCGCTGGTTACCAGCATGCCGTTGAAATCCTCGACCCATTCCCAGGCCAGCCCGTGCAGGTCATAAATTCCGTAGACGTTTGCAGGGTTTTGCATGACCGGCGGAAATTTTTCCGGCGTAGGCTGCGCATACCAGTCGAGTCTCGTCTGGCGCCAGGCGGGATCGTCGCGGGCGTCGGTGCGAACGGCATTCGCGGCGGCGGCCAGCTCCCATTCGTGCCAGGTCGGCAGGCGTCCATTCTGCGCTTCGCAGTAAGCCGTAGCGGCGAACCAGCTGACATGGGTCACCGGCGCATCCTCGGCTGACCGTTCGCCCAGGGTTAACGCCGATTGCCAGTGTGCCAGATAACGTTCATCGACGAACAACCGTCGGGCCTCGCCGCGGCGCCACTCCGGGTGCCTGACGACAAAAGCCAGAAATTCACCGTTGGTGACCGGCCGGTTGGCCAGCATAAAAGTGTTTACCTGAACCGTTTGATTTCCCTCGACCAGCGGCAATACGGTTTGGAACTCCGCACCGGGAATCGTCCGGTAATCGACATCCGGCAGGGCGTTGGCGGCTTGCGCCGCCAACGTCGTTGCAACCAGCAGGGAGTACGCGAACCTCATTAATGCGCCGCGCCTTTGGGCCGTTCGGTGGTCGCACGGACCTCGGCGACTTCTTCCGGCGTCACCACTCCATCCTGGTTGTTCCATGCGTTCAGCACGTAGGTGAGTATGTTGGCGATTTCGTCGTCGTTAAGCTGACTCATCGGCGGCATGACCGAATTGTACGGGTTGCCGTTGACGGTGATCGGACCGGACAAACCGTTCAGCACCACTTCGATTGCGCGGCGCTTGTCGGTCAGCAGGTAATCCGATTCATCCAGCGGCGGGAACACGCCGGCCAGGCCCTTGCCGTTTTCCTGATGACAGACAGAGCAGGTGCCCTTAAAAAGGACGCGGCCGGCATCCATTTGTTGCTCCTTGGTGATGTTGCCGGTCCGCTGCGCGACGGCGGCGGTACCGACAATTTCGGCATTGGCAACTTTGTCACCCAGGTAAACTTCATCGACCTCAAGGCCCGAGTAAAGCGCCTTGTCTTCCGGGCCTTCCGCCTTCAGCATACCCAGGGCGCCTTTATTAAACGCGCGGAAGATCGAATGGTCGACCAGCACGTACGTACCGGGAACTTCGACATGAAAATCGACGATCGCCGAACCGCCGGCCGGGACCAGCGTGGTTTGCACGTTTTCCTGGTAGCGGGTTCCGCCTTCAAAATACACCTTGTCGAAAATCTCGCCGATGACGTGAAAGCTGCTGACCAGGTTCGGGCCGCCGTTGCCGACATACAGGCGTACGGTCTCGCCGACATTCGCCGCCAGGGCTTTTTCGCCGAGCAGGGCGCCTTCCGAGCCGTTAAAGAGGACGTAAGTCGCGTTCTCCTCGATGGCTTTCTGCATGTCGAAAGGTTGCAGGCCTTTTTCGCGGTACTTGCCGACCGTGTAGAAATCACCCTGCATGACATAGTATTCGCGATCGACCGGCGGCAAACCCTCAGGCGGTTCCACCAGAATCAGACCGTACATGCCGTTGGCCACATGCATGCCGACCGGCGCGGTGGCGCAATGATAAACAAACAATCCCGCGTTCAACGCTTTGAAGGTGAATTGCGTGCGGTGACCAGGCGCGGTAAAGCTGCTGGCGGCGCCACCGCCCGGTCCGGTAACCGCGTGCAGGTCGATGTTGTGCGGCATTTTGCTGTCCGGGTGATTCATCAGGTGAAACTCCACCGTGTCGCCCTGGCGCACACGAATAAAACTGCCCGGCACCGTACCGCCGAAGGTCCAGAACGTGTACTTCACCCCTTCGGAAATCTCCAGGTCCACTTCCCTGACTTCCAGCTCGACGATGACTTTGGCGGGTTGAGTACGGTTGGTCGGCGGAGGGACATGAGGCGGCGAAGTCAATTCTGCGGTGATCGGCGCCCCTACCGGAGGACCGAAATCGCCGGCGGCCGAACCTCCACTGCCGTTTTGCTCGGCGGTTCCCTTATTGCAACCGGTTAACCCTGACAGAGAGAATCCGAGAATGAACAGGTAAAACAGTTTGTGCATGACGCTACCCCTTAAGGTTTATTGAATCCGTTGTCCGGATAAGTGGATGGTATAGGGGGTTGCACCGAATTCCTTAATCTAGATCAAGTCATGGCGATTTATCTTTGTCTAAACTTGGTCCAATTCATGATTCCGGATACAGGCATTTAACTCTTTTGCTATTTGTAGATGCCGCGCAAATGCATGCAAGGGGAAGGATAGAAAAATGATAACGTCAAACCAACGCAAGACCGCAGAACAGATGAATGACATAGACCTGCAACCCGCTTCGCTCGATATATGGGATCAGAAGTACCGCCTGAAAGATCGCGTCGGGCTGCCGGTGGATACCGATGCCGAAGCGAGTTACCGGCGGGTGGCCCGCGCACTGGCGGATGTCGAAGCCACGCCGGAGCTGAGTGAACATTGGTATGGAAGATTTCTTTGGGCTTTGCGACACGGCGCCATCCCCGCCGGCCGCATTTTGTCCAATGCCGGCGCCCGTGAGCACAAACCCGCCACCTCGACCATCAACTGCACTGTGTCGGACACCATCCGCGATTCCATGGATAATATACTGAGCAAACTGCACGACGCCGGTATCACACTCAAGTCCGGTGCAGGTATCGGTTACGAATTTTCGACTTTGCGTCCGCGCGGCGCATATGTCTCCGGGGCCGGGGCGCATACTTCCGGACCATTGTCGTTCATGGACATATACGACAAGATGTGTTTCACCATTTCCTCGGCCGGCGGCCGGCGAGGCGCACAGATGGCGACATTCGATGTCGGCCACCCGGACGTGTTCGATTTTATCCATGCCAAGCGTGAAGCCGGCCGCCTGCGGCAATTCAATCTATCGCTGCTGATTACCGAGGAGTTCATGCGGGCGGTGACCGAAGGCGCCGACTGGCCGCTGGCGTTTCCGGTGACGCCGGAAGAGGTTGCTGACGAATCGCTCGATCTCGCCGATTCGGGCAAAATTATCTGGCGTGACTGGCCGGTTCACGAGGGCTACGTGACCGACGAAACCGGCAAGGTTGCCTGCCGCATTTACCGGAAGGTGCCCGCGGGCGAGCTGTGGGACAGCATCATGCGATCGACCTACGACTACGCGGAGCCGGGTTTTATTCTGATCGATCGATACAACGAAATGAACAATAACTGGTTCTGCGAAAATATACGCGCGACCAATCCCTGCGGCGAACAGGGATTACCTCCTTACGGCGCGTGCCTGCTGGGTTCGATTAACCTGACTCGATTCGTTAAGTGTCCCTTCGTGGAGAACGCCGAATTCGACTGGCCGATGTTTCGCGACGTGGTGAGCGTATTCACGCGCATGCTGGATAACGTTGTCGAACTGCACGGCCTGCCGTTGCCGCAACAACAGCGGGAAATCCTGCGCAAGCGCCGACACGGCATGGGCTTTTTAGGCCTGGGTTCGGCGCTGACGCTGATGCGGATTCCTTATGGTTCCGAACAATCGTTGGCCTTTACCGAACAGGTCAGCCGTGAACTTGCCGTCTCAGGCTGGCGGGCGGGGCTGGAACTGTCGCGCGAAAAGGGCGCGGCGCCGATCATGGATGAGGATTTCACCGTCACCGAGGAGATGCTGGCGCGTCGTCCGGAAATGCGCCGTGACGGCTGGGCTCCCGGCTCTATCGTCAAAGGAAAGGTGTTGCATGCACGCTACAGCCGCTACATGCGGCAATTGGCGGAAATCGAACCGGGCCTGGTCGACGCGCTGGCCGAATACGGGGCGCGGTTTACGCATCACAGTTCGATCGCGCCGACCGGTACTATCGCGTTGTCACTGGGAAACAACGTTAGCAACGGCATTGAGCCCAGCTTCGCGCATCATTATTCCCGCAATATTATCCGTGCCGGCAAAAAAACCAAGCAAAAGGTGGACGTATTCTCCTTTGAACTGCTGGCCTATCGTCACTATGTCAATCCGGAGGCGATGCCTTTTGCGGACAAGAAAGAACAGCGCTTGCCGGAATATTTTGTCTCCGCGGACGATATCTCGCCGAGACAGCATGTGGACGTGCAGGCCGCCGCGCAGAAATGGATCGACTCGTCGATTTCGAAAACCGCTAACGTACCGAC
>DASVCP010000136.1:0-4169 GCA_036381555.1 Gammaproteobacteria bacterium | reverse complement strand
GGAGCCAGGAAGTCTTGGCGGAAGCGCGTGCGTTCGGCCGCGAAGTCAGGGAGAAAGACAAAGCGGATCGCCTGGATCTGCGGGATAAGCCTTTGGTGACAATTGACGGCGAGGATGCCAAAGATTTCGATGACGCAGTATATTGCGAAGAATCGGCCAAGGGCGGTTATTGCTTGTATGTCGCTATTGCCGATGTTTCGCATTATGTCAGACTGGACAGCCCACTCGATCAGGAAGCCTATCTGCGGGGCACTTCGGTTTATTTTCCGGGTCAGGTTATTCCCATGTTGCCCGAGGCATTATCCAACGGTTTATGTTCACTAAATCCGCAAGTCGACCGACTGTGCATGGTCTGCATTCTTGAGTTCGATCAGAACGGGCGAATAAAACACAGCCGTTTTGCAGAGGGTGTGATGCGTTCCCAGGCACGATTAACCTATACTGAAGTCGCCGGGATTCTGGTTGATCGTCAGCGCGAAGTTCGAACAAAGTATCAGGCTTTGCTTCCCCACTTGGAACGGCTTTATGCACTGTACAACCTGTTACATGCTCAAAGGCAGCAGCGGGGAGCGATCGATTTCGAAACGACAGAAACAAGGATTATTTTCGGCCCTAACCGGAAAATCGAGGATATTGTGCCTGTCGTCAGGAACGATGCGCATCGCCTGATCGAGGAATGCATGATCGCAGCCAACATTGCCGCGGCCAGGTTTTTGTTAAAACACGAAATACTGGCGCTGTTTCGCAATCATGATTCGCCTCCTGCTGACAAGTTGGAGGACCTGGCGACGTTTCTTGGCGAACTGGGGTTGAAGTTCCCGGTTAAGAGGCAAGTCAAACCGAAGCATTTTGCCGAGTTATTGCAGGCTGTGCAGAAGCGGCCGGATGCGCAGCTGATCCAGACCGTTATTCTGCGTTCTTTGTCACAGGCAGAATATCACCCGGTAAATCACGGTCATTTTGGCCTGGCCCTCGAAGAGTACGCTCATTTTACATCTCCCATCCGGCGCTATCCCGATTTGTTGGTACATCGGGCAATCCGGCATATTCTGCGGGGGAGCTCCGCAAAAAAATACCCTTATACAGAGTCGCAAATGATGATGCTGGGTGAGCATTCATCGATGACGGAGCGCCGCGCCGATGAAGCGACGCGCGATGCCACCGATTGGCTCAAATGTGAGTACATGCGGGATAAAGTGGGCGAAAGCTTTGAGGGAATTATTACCGGTGTTACGTCCTTTGGGCTGTTTGTCGAGTTAAAGGACATTTACGTCGAGGGCCTGGTGCATATTACATCGCTTCCTAAAGATTACTATCAATTTGACGCCGTCGGCCACAAGCTCGTGGGTGAGCGTAGCGGCCGGATATTCCGCCTGGCGGATACGATCCGGGTAACTGTGGTTGCCGTAAACCTGGAGGATCGCAAAATCGACTTTGAGATCGATGAATCGGCCTTCAAGTCCGGACGTAGACGCAAGAAACGCTCACGCTAGGTTCTGAGAAACGGTGTCAAAACCAAAGCACTTGTCGAGAAGCTGGATTTTCGGACTGCATACCGTCGAGTTTGCTCTGCAAACCCATCCTGAGTCTGTGCTGGCGTTGTGGGTACAGGCGGGGCGTCACGATCAAAGGTTAACACGCATAATCGGGTTGGCTGAGCATGCGGGGATTGCGGTGCAAACAGTGGAACGCGCGCATCTCGACAAGCGAGTATCTGCAGATGCCCGCCATCAGGGAGTTATTGCCCAGGTTAAGAATGTACCAGCAAGGCAGGAGTCGGACCTTGATGCGATAGTCGAGAGATCCGGATCCGCCTTGCTGCTGCTGATATTGGACGGTGTTCAGGATCCTCACAATTTGGGTGCGTGTTTGCGCACCGCCAATGCCGCCGGAGTTCAGGCGGTTATAGCCCCAAGAGACAACGCCGCAGCTCTTACACCGGTTGCCCGAAAGGTTGCCAGCGGGGCGGCCGAAGTAACACCTTTTATCCAGGTGAGCAATCTAGGCCGCTGTTTAAAGCATCTTCAGTCCCAAGGTGTATGGATAATCGGGACTTCGGGTGATGCGGATCAGAATGTATTTCGAACAGATTTTAACCGCCCGGTTGCGTTTGTAATGGGCGCCGAGGGGGGCGGCTTGCGGCGACTCACCCGCGAACTGTGCGATGAACTGGTAAGTATTCCCATGGCGGGACAGGTGGAGAGTCTGAATGTATCGGTGGCTGCCGGTGTTTGCTTATACGCTGTATTGCAGCAGCGTAAATACAAAGGGTGAAGAAGCGTTTGATTGCCACAATACCCGACTGCAAGTCGGGGCTTCAGAGGACTTTGCATGCCCGATGGAGCACAAGGATGCTCGGTTTGGAGCCTCTGTTGATTGGTGACGAACGAAGCTCGGCTTGAATCTTTAGTTGCTTTTTTCCATAATTCAACGCTTACTTTGAGACAAAAATACCCAGGTAAACTATAGGAGAATTCTTCGATGTCAGTATTAGTTGGACGCCAGGCTCCCGATTTTACGACCCCAGCTGTATTGGGCGACGGTCGTATCGTTGACGAGTTGAATTTTCATAAAGCAATTAAGGGAAAATACGCGGTGCTGGTTTTTTATCCGCTTGATTTCACTTTTGTTTGTCCTTCCGAGTTAATCGCACTGGACAAGCGCGTGGATAAGTTCAAGGAGAAAGGCGTCGAGGTGTTTTCCGTTTCGATTGATTCGCATTTTACCCATAACGCCTGGCGCAACACGCCGCTCGATAAGGGCGGAATCGGCCCGGTCAAGTACACCATGATCGCTGACATGGCCCACTCCGTCTGCAAGGCTTACGATGTTGAAACACCGGATGGCAGCGTCGCTTTCCGGGGCTCATTTCTCATTGACAGAGAGGGCGTTGTGCGGCACCAGGTTGTTAACGACCTGCCGTTAGGGCGAAATATGGACGAACTGCTCCGTATGGTCGACGCCTTGCAGTTCTGCGAGGAGCACGGTGAGGTTTGCCCGGCCGGCTGGGAAAAAGGCAAAAAAGGTATGAAGCCCACTCCCGAAGGTGTCGCCGATTTCCTGAGCAAGGAATCAGAAGTACTCTAATAAAGCCTGATTTTTTTACGCAAAACCCGCTCTTGGAACAGGAGAGCGGGTTTTTGCGTTAAATATTGCTTGATCCGCGCCTCCTGACCGGAGCCTTGGGCTTTTCAAGGCATTGCGACGGCATCCCAAGTCCAGTAGAATGCGCCGACCCGTTGACCGGCCCATGCCGGGCGGGCTAAAAATTGATTTCTCCTTGCCTCACCGCCAGATTGCGGGAGGCTTTAGAGCCAAGAGGAGCCCTGATGAGACACTACGAAGTTGTGTTTCTGGTCCACCCTGACCAGAGTGAGCAAGTTCCCGCCATGATTGAGCGTTATCGGGCAATTATCGAGCCCGAGGGCAAGATTCACCGGCTCGAAGACTGGGGCCGGCGTGTAATGGCCTATCCCATCAATAAGATCCCTAAAGCCCATTACGTATTGATGAATATCGAATGCGGCGCCGAGGCGTTGGAAGAGCTTAAAAGCGCTTTCAGATTTAACGATGCCGTACTGCGTCATTTGATCATCAGCCGCAAGAAAGCGGTCACCGGGCCTTCGCCGATGATGAGTAACCGCGAGAAGGAAGAACGCCAGGTTGAAGCGACGCGGGAAAGAATAACAAGCCCGGTCGACGAAAATGCCACCGCCGATGCCGGCGGCGCGTAAGGCGATAATTGTTGAACAAAGCGAATATTAGGATTAGTTATGGCAACTTTTTTCAGACGTCGTAAATTCTGTCGTTTTACTGCGGAAGATATTGAGGAGATCGACTATAAGGATCTCGAGTGCCTGAAAGGCTACATTACGGAAACGGGTAAAATTGTCCCCAGCCGTGTTACCGGCACCAATGTAAAGTATCAAAGGCAACTGGCCACCGCCATTAAACGAGCCCGTTATCTGGCTTTGCTGCCGTACACCGATCGCCACGAATAATTTCGGCTGGGCCCATGTCAGGCTTGGCCGGGTTCATACTGCGGGGGCGTTCTACGGCCGCGTTAGTGATAACCGCCTCGGGACTGCTGGCCCTGATGTATTTGCCATTGGCGCTGCCGTTGTCACTGCTGAGTGGCGGCTCGTTGGCGCTGGTGGCATTGCGCAACA
>DASVCP010000135.1:0-3796 GCA_036381555.1 Gammaproteobacteria bacterium | reverse complement strand
CGCCAAGGATGACTGCCTAGAATGCAAGAATTGCGGGGGGGGCGCTCCAGACCTCCACGAACGTCACGCTATCCGGAGCCAAAAGCCATTGCCTGGACGCAAAATTGAAGCTCTCGATTCGCCCGGAACCGTCCTTCTGTGCAACGATACGAACATACCCCCAATTCACATGCTTTGGGCCAACTAGGACTCTGTTTGCTGCGGCTTCTTTAGTCGCTGTAACTCGCCTCATGATTCGCACGTCCGCAACGAGTATATTCTTTAAAAGCCGGGGTTACCCGGCTTTCTTTGTCATGAAGGCGCTTCCGTGTTTGATTTGACCCTGGAAATTAGCCAACCCGGTCGGATGTGCGTAGTATAGTGAAGTTATATTGCCTCAAACGGAGACGCGCATGGCGAAGTACGGAGGCATCACTTTTACTGGAAATTCGGGGGAAAAATACTACTTTCAAGCATGGCCCCTGGAGACGCGGTTTAAATCCATCGGCGCCGTCTTTTTCGTCACAAAACGCGAATGCACGGGCGGTACGTTTCACAGGATGTCTCATGAGCGTATCTATATCGGCCAGACCGGGAATTTAGCCGACCCGCTTGCGACTCAATCTCAATTCACCTGCTTTAACAAACACGGAGCAAATTGCGTCTGCGTTCACCCAGATGCCAGCGAGGAGCGGCGCCTCGCTATCGAGCAGGATCTTGCCGCGCGCCACAGCACCTCCTGCAATCAGTAACGAAAATCGGAAAGGAGAAGCCTTGTTCAGCATTCATATTGACGGTCTGGACGGCTCCCTCGAGTGGGGCAAGCCCACCCTTGCGGAAGCTATCGCGGTAGCCTCGGGTGAGCTTGAAGAAAGGCGCTTTCCCGTGCATGCCACCATTATCGATTCGGCCGGGCATCAAATGGTTTGGGAAGGGACCAAGAGCGCAAGCGGGATAATTACCTCGACCAACGCCAAATGACCGGCATTATGAGGTGACGTCGATTGACCCAGGCTTCGCGGCCTGGCGCAAACCAAATTAACGCATCGGCGGAAGAGCGGGCCGTGCCGGGCCTTAACCTACGCTCCAAGAATTATGCGCTGACGCAGCATGTTGTTCTTTAAACTTCGCACCCGCCCTTACCCGCCGGCGCATGTCGATACGCGCAAGCGGACGTTTTCCCCGCGCTCGCGCAGGATTCCCGCCGGCCGTCGCAGCTTATTTATACTTCGGGTCCGGTTAAGTTTATTTATTTCGTTTCGCTGTCCCGCGCCTTGTGTTTCCGGTCGTTCCTCCACATGAACCATACCGAAATGCCGATGGCGCCGAAGAAAACAATGGCGAATATGATCATAGCCGTTGGATCCGCCGATGTGGAAGGCGGCGCGGCAGCCGGTTCCTGGATTGCATGCGCCAAAAGGGACATGAAGGAAAGAAAAATTCCGGAAAAAAATCTGGTCATGATAGGGCTCCCCGCCGGAGTACCGGCATTAATTACCGCTGGATAGGGCCCGCATAAAGATTCTTGTGTCAAAATTCCGTTTGCGGGAAATCCGCGGCGATTCGGATATGGTTGCGCAATCACCTTACCGCAGGCTTACGGCGGTCATGCCGGGCGAGGAAATCACCCCTGATCGGTGTTTCGACCGCCCCCCGGCCATCCGGAGGCGGTGTGATATAGCCCCGTGATACGCATGCACTACTCGACTGGGCAGTCGCAATGGACCTGGGCGGCAATTCGGCCGTGCAGAGACCGGTAGCGTTCCTGGACACGCTCGCCGAACAGCGGATCTGGCCTCTTCGGTGTCTGCGCGTCGATTATTGCCCAATCTGCATCGTTCAGAAGCCGCTGCGCCAGCGGGAACAGCACGATTTCCTCATTCCGCATGTGATTGCGAAAATACTCGACATATTTCCGCGCCGGCTGTTCCACCTGCGCTCTCGGCAGCATCACCCCGGTCACAACGGCATCGAGGCGCTCCTGCAATGCTTTTCCGCTTTCGGCGATGACGCAGTGCTGACGGAATAGCTCTTCGACTGCATTTCCTGCGGCCCTTTCACGCTCCGCCACTTGCTTGAAAAGGATATCTTCTACTGGATGGTGGAACTGGTCCGGATAATGCGTCATATAGTAGATGATATCGAGCACAAGCTCGTAATCAGGGCGCTCGTTCCGGTGGAACGACTCCAGTTGCCGCTCCACGATTTCCAGCAATTTTTCGAAATTGCGGTGCTCTCTGACCCATTTGTCGATTAGTTTGGACATCGTGTTCTCCTTTTTTGATCTGCATGCGGATCCGGCGTTTGCACCAAGCCGCATTCTGGACCAACCCTACGCCCGATCAGACGGGGGCGGTATGATTTTTGTCATAACGCTGCGACGCGCCGCACGGTTATTTTCTTCTCCCAGAGAGTCGGGCCGCCGGCACGGCTTGCTCCGTAATCGCAGCCGTCCATCCAGAAAGAGACAAAATCATGGCCTATGTTGTGACCGAAGCGTGTATCAAGTGCAAGTACACCGACTGTGTAGATGTCTGTCCCGTCGACTGCTTCCGCGAGGGGCCAAACATGCTGGTGATCGATCCCGATGAGTGCATAGATTGCACGCTATGTGTCGCCGAATGCCCGGTCGAGGCGATATATGCCGGGGATGATGTCCCGGATGATCAGCGCAGCTTCATTCCATTAAACTCGGATTTGGCCAAGATCTGGAAGCCGATCATTGAAAAAAAGGATGCTCCCGCCGATGCCGACGAGTGGGCCGAAGTCAAGGATAAGCGTAATCTGGTCGAACGTTGATCACGCGCTGAGGGATTGTGCGCCGGCGCTGTCACCGGCGATTCGCTGCAACATGTCCGTCCTCAGGAGCTGCAGGGTGGATGCGCTGCCTTGTATCCAACCCGCTTTTGCCCACCTGCTCATGATCCGGATCACCGTTTCGGTTCGTGCGTTGACCAGTTGCCCGATCTGTTCGCGGGTCAACGCCGGATCAATTTGCACCGATCCATTCGCGGATATCCGGCCGAAGCGCCCTGCCAGATGGAGAAGAAGCGACGCTACGCGTCTTGGCACCGTACCCGCACTCACGATATCAATCTTGCTGCGCAAACTCGACGTGTGCTCCAGCAGGGCACGGTTGAGTGCCGTTGCGAGTTCGGAGTGACTGTCGACAGCGCTCAATACAGGCGCGGTGGGGACAACCAGGACTTCCGTTCCGTCTGTCACCGCCACGGCGTCGGCAGGGAATGGTGTATGCTGAAGCGCCGGAACGATACACAAGGCGTCGCGAGGACCGAACAGGGCCACGAGCACGCCTTCGCCCTCGGCACTGATTCGCCGTATGGCAACGAGCCCCTTTCTTACTATCATGAAGTACTGTGCGGCGGCGCCCCGGCGCCATACGTAATCGCCCGCACGAAGCGACCACGTCCTGGAATTCACCGCCAACCGCTCAAGCAACATCCCGTCGAGGTTGCGAAACAAGTCCGTCGCCAGCAGCCGCTCTATCGACCTTCGGTCTGTAGCCATGGCTATCGCGCGCTGCCTTAGCAGGATCGGTCAATAATTCGGTGCCTCATCTTGCTGATTGCAAGCGCCGGGTTGAGCCCTTTCGGACAGATATGAGTACAGTTCATAATTGTGCGACAGCGAAACAATTTGTGAACGTCATCCAGCGCTTCCAGGCGCGCGTGCCCGAAAGCGGACCTTTCACAGGAAAGTCCCTAGACAATACCCAGTTCGACCGCAAGCACTGTCCATCCACTGATCCGCGCAGCATGCAGGCTCGTCCCGACATGGATATCGAACAGCAAATGGC
>DASVCP010000134.1:0-5365 GCA_036381555.1 Gammaproteobacteria bacterium | reverse complement strand
AAAATTTTATTAACTTCAAATTTCTCCGTGGTCGTCCATTATTTATTTTCCTCCGTGTCTCTCTTTCCCTCCGTGCCTCCGTGGTAGTCATTTAAAAATCTAAAAAATCATTTCAACACAACCCGCAGCAGGTACATGTCGGCGGTGATGTACAGCGCGCTTTTGTCTTCGTTGAACGCGCAGTTGCTGGTCGCCTGGCCGGTTTTGATGGTGCCGAGGTGTGCCCCGTCCGGCGTGAATATCCATACGCCGCCCGGGCCGGTGGCGTACAGGTTGCCCTGGTTGTCGATTTTCAGGCCGTCCGGCAGCCCCGGCGCCTGCGGGACATATTCGGTGGCATCGAAAAACACCCGGCCGTTTTCAATGCCGCTGTCGGTAATGTCATAAGCCATCCAGATCGCGCGTTCCGGGTCGGAGTTGGCGACATAAAGCGTTTTCTCGTCCGGCGACAGGGCGATGCCGTTAGGGCGTGACAACTGATCGGTCAGCAGCGTCAGTTCACCGTCGGTCGAGAGTCTGTACACACCCTGGAACGGCAGTTCCTGGTCCTCGGGTTTCGCCAGTCCGTAAGGCGGGTCGGTAAAGTAGAGATTGCCGCGGCTGTCGTAAACGGCATCGTTGGGGCTGTTCAAACGTTTGCCGTCATAACTGTCGGCCAGGGTGACGAACGCCGGTTGCGGATCGTCCAGCGGCGCGTTCATGCGCGCCATGCGGCGGTCGCCGTGCTGGCACATCACCAGCCGTCCCTCGCTGTCGAGCACCAGGCCGTTGGCGCCCGGTTCGCCGCCGCGCGGCCCTTTACCGGTATAGCCGGCGGGCTCCAGGTAAACCTCGGCGGCACGGTCGCCTTCGCGCCAGCGGTAAATACGGTTGGGCGGGATATCCGCAAACAGCAGCATGTCGTGGCCGGGAACCCAAAGCGGGCCTTCGCTCCACACGAAACCTTCCGCCAGCACTTCGATCCGGGCGTCTTTTTTAATCAGTTCGTCGAGCTTGGGCGACAGGCGTTCGATTTCACCGGTGGTGGGATAACCGTCGCCGGCGCTTGCACTGGTATTTGCTGTTTCGCCAGTGCTTGCGGTTTCGTTTGTGTCGGCGGTTTCGTCCTGCGTCGGGTTGCAGGCGGTGACGGTCAACATGATAGCGAGTATGGAAACGATGCGAAGAAACATTGTGTTATTTCCTGTTGTTAACGGATCTCAAAACTTGCCTGCAGGCCTTCCGCGGCGTTCGGTCCGATCCACACGTTGAACAGACCGGGCTCGGTGACGGATTGCATCTGCTGATTGTGGAACGCCAGATCGTCGGTGTGCAGGGTGAAGGTGATGCGCTTGCTTTCACCCGGTTTGAGCGTGACGCGCTGGAAGCCTTTTAATTCCCTCACCGGCCGGGTGATGTCGGCGACCACATCCTGCACGTAGAGCTGTGCGATCTCGGTGCCTTCGCGTTTGCCGCTGTTGCGCAACGTCGCCGTGATTTCCAGCGTGTCGCCCAGCTTGACTTTCCTCGAGCCGAGGCGGATGTTTTTGTATTCGAAGCTCGTGTAGCTGAGCCCGTAACCAAACGGGTACTGCGGCGTGAAACCGAGATCCAGGTAATGCGAGTCGTTGCCCAGCGAACTTTGCCAGGCGCCGATCGGTATATCGTCCATCTGCACGAAGCTTTCCTCGTCGGCGGGGCGGCCGGTGTTTTTATGGTTGTAATAGATCGGAATCTGGCCGACGGCTTTCGGCCAGGTGACCGGCAGCTTGCCGGAAGGCGAACGGTCGCCGAAGATCAGCTCGGCCAGCGCCGGCCCGCCCATGGTGCCGGGGTGCCAGGCGAACAGAACGGCGTCCACGTCGTCGAGGATATTGCCGAGCGTGATCGGCCGGCCGGCCATGATGACCAGGATGATGGGTTTGCCGGTCTTGCGTAACGCTTTTATCAGGTTTTCCTGAGCGCCGGGCAGGTTGATGTCCGCGCGGCTGTGCGCCTCACCGGACAGGATCGCTTCCTCGCCGGCGAAGAACAGCACCGTGTCCGCCTGTTTGGCGGCGGCGATGACGTCGGGGAAGGCGCCGCGGTCCTTGCTGCGGCTATATTCGAGACCGGCGTGATAGATGACGTTTTCGTTTCCGAGCAGATCGCGGATCGCGTGCAGCGGCGTGCGCGTGTTTTCTTTCTTGCCGTCGAACGTCCAGGTGCCCAGCTGTTCGTGCGGCGCGTCGGCCAGCGGACCGATGATCGCCAGCTTGCCGGACTTTTTCGACAGCGGCAGAATATTTTTTTCGTTCTTCAGCATCACCACGCTTTGAACGGCCGCTTCCTTGGCCGCCGCCAAGTGCGGTTCGCTCAGGATCGAATCGTTGTGTTCGTCGGTGAAATAGGGTTGTTCAAACAGCCCCAGCGCGAACTTGACGCGCAGGATGCGGCGCACCGCCTCGTCGAGCTGTTTCTCGGAAACCTTGTTTTCACGGATCAATTCGGCCAGGTGCAGCTCGTAGGCGTCGCTGGTCATCTCCATGTCCAGGCCGGCGTTCATCGCCCGTTCGGCGGCGTGCTTTTTATCGGCCGCGTAGCCGTGCGGAATCATTTCGATCACCGAATCCCAGTCGCTGACGACAAAACCTTTCCAGTTCCATTCGTCGCGCAGTATCTGGGTCAGCAGGAAGTGATTGCCGGTGGCCGGTACGCCGTTGATTTCGTTGAACGCGCTCATGAAGGTCGCGGCGCCGGCGTCGGCGGCAGCCTTGAACGGTTTCAGGTAAACATCGCGCATCAACTGCTCGGGAATGTAAGTCGTGTTGTAATCGCGCCCGCCCTCGGCCGCGCCGTAGCCGGCATAGTGCTTGGCGCAGGCGGCCAAGCTGGTCGGATCGGTCAGGTCGTCGCCCTGAAAGCCTTCGACCAGCGCCGTGGAAAAAACCGACGACAAATAGGGATCTTCGCCGAAGGATTCGGCGATGCGCCCCCAACGGGGGTCGCGTGAAATATCGACCATCGGCGCGAAGGTCCAGCGGATGCCGTAAGTGCTGGCTTCCACCGCCGACATGCGCGCGGCCTGTTTCGCCAGTTCCGGATTCCAGCTGGCCGCCTGGCCGATCGGCAGCGGGAAAATGGTGCGAAAGCCGTGGATCACGTCACGCGCGAACAGCAGCGGAATCCCGTGGGGGCTTTCTTCCACGGCGATGCGCTGCAACTCGCGGGCGGTGTCTTTGTCCATGACGTTAAGAAACGCGCCGACCCTGCCGGCCTTGACCGACTTGCGCAGATCGTCGGGCAACTCGCCCTTGAAGCGGCTGGACATGCCCCGCAGCGCGGTCTGGCCGATTTTTTCTTCCAGCGTCATCTTTTCCAGCAACGCATCGATTTTTTTCTCGACCTCGGCATCGACGGGTATCGCATTCAGCGGCAATGCGAAGACAAGCAAAAGAACGGGTATCAAGGCAAAACGTTTCATGATCGTGTGTCCGTCTATTGAATAAGCATGGAAAGATAAAACCTGGATCACCACCAGGCGGTATATAGTGCGATCAGGATGATGGCGACCGCCAGTCCGGCGATGTTAAAACCGGAGCTGGTCGAGAAGTCGATCTGCTTGAGTTCGATGGCGCCGGCCTGCGGACCCTTGTGCTCCAGTAAGGTAATGATTGTGGCCACGGCGACGCAACACAGGAACACGACACCCACGCGGTCCATGAAAGGCAGTTCGGGCCAGTACAGCTTGAAGGCGAGCGACAGGCCGGCGGAGGCGATGGCCGACGCGATAGCCGAGTTCGGCGTGGCTTTTTTCCAGAACATCCCCATCACGAAAATCGCCACAACCCCTGGTGTAAAGAACCCGGTGAATTCCTGGATGTATTGGAACGCCTGGTCGAACTTGCCCAGCAGCGGCCGGGCCACAATGATGGCGATGATGAGCGCGGTCATGCTGGTGATGCGGCCGATCACGACCAGATGATGTTGCGACGAACGTTCCCTAAGATGCTTATAGACATCCATGGTGAAGATCGTCGAGATGCTGTTCATCATGGAGGCCAGCGACGAGACGATCGCGGCGAGCAGCGCCGCAAACACCAGCCCTTTGATGCCGGCCGGCAGCAGGTTCATCATCGACGGATACGCCTGATCGGGCCGTTCGAGTCCCGGTGCGAGAATCACGGCCGCCAGGCCGGGCAGCACCACCAGCACCGGCATCAGCAGTTTCAGGAACGCGGCAAAAACGATGCCTTTCTGCGCTTCGCGCACGCTCTTGGCCGCCAATGCGCGTTGAATGATGTACTGGTTAAAACCCCAGTACGAAAGGTTCATGATCCACATACCGCCGATCAGCACCGAAATGCCGGGCAGACTGATGTAATGCGGATTGTCGGGGCTGAGAATCATGTCGAATTTTTCCGGCGCGCGTTCCAGCAGGATATTGAAGCCCGCGATTACGCCGGCGCCGTCGCTGACGAGATCCAGCGTGATGTAGGCGATCAGCAGGCCCCCCAACACCAGCAGGATCACCTGTACGATGTCGGTCAGCGCGACAGCTTTCAAACCACCGTACAACGAGTAGGCGGCGGCGAAACCGCCCAGCAGGATCAGGCCAGGTGTCAGGGGCAGGCCGGTGACCGAATTGATGGCCAGCGCCCCCAGCCATAGGATGGACGTCAGGTTGACGAACACGTAAACGCCCAGCCAGAAAACCGCCAGCAGGATACGGACGCGATGGTCATACCGCTGTTCGAGAAACTGCGGCATGGTATAAATGTTGTGCTTGAGGAAAATCGGCAGAAAATATTTGCCCACCAGGATCAGGGTGATGGCGGCCATCCATTCGTAGGAGGCGATGGCGAGACCGATGACGTAGCCGGAACCGGACATGCCGATAATCTGCTCGGCCGAGATGTTAGCGGCGATCAGCGACGCGCCGATGGCCCACCAGGGCAGCGCGTTACCGGCCAGAAAATAATCCCGCGTATTTTTCTCATGCCCCTTCTTTTCGCGTGACACCCACAGCGCCAGTGCCAGCAAGCCGGCGGCATAAAGGCATAGTATGACGATATCGATGGTTGCGAGATTCATGAGTCCCCCGGGGTGTTATTGGTCGGTGTTCGGCAACTTCCCAAGTCTGGCCGACTTTTATTGTTTGCGCGACTGAATTTAAATTGAAAAAGTTGAACGCCGCGGTTCGGTTTGAGTCGTGGATGGCAGCGGTCCGCGGGCCCGCATTCAGCAAGGCGGATATTTTGATGAGTTTTCGGAATGCTCCCTTATTCTGAAAGCCGGGAAAGTATACTGGGATTATCCTGGACCGTAAATAAACCCTAAAAACAGTCGGCAGCGGCCCTCATTAGTTCCCCTCTTAAAACAGCCACTTACCTTAGACTCCCTCTCC
>DASVCP010000133.1:0-2449 GCA_036381555.1 Gammaproteobacteria bacterium | reverse complement strand
ACCCCACCGAACCTGACCATGCTCATCAGCTTCTCCTGATAAACGGGAAACATCATTAGAGCACACCCGCCGGCCAACCCCAATCAGCAAAGCCCCTTTTTTATAAAAACAATTTAACCACGGAGCGCACGGAGATCACGGAGTTAAAAGCCTTAAAGTCAAAACAACATAGGTTTCTCAAACCTCAGAAACACTTTTTTGCTTTTTTATTTTTTTCTCCGTGCTCTCCGTGTCAGAAAATCGCTCCTTGCATTATCTGCACTTCCGCCATCCCTGGCGGTCGTCCTCCGTGGTTAGAAAATTATAAAGCAAGTCTCTCATCCTTAGAAAATATCAAACAACCACACAGGCCTCGTCGAAGTCGAGGCGCGGGGCGCGGGGATAGAGCTTGGCGGGGTCGCCGTAGCCGATGTTGACCAGGAAATTGGACTTCCAACGGCCGTCGGGGAAAAAGATTTCGTCCACTTTGGCATTGTTGAATCCGGACATCGGTCCGCAATCCAGCCCTAGCGCGCGGGCCGCCATGATCAGGTAGGCGCCCTGCAGGCTGCCGTTGCGGAAGGCGGTCGACTCGGCCAGGCCGGCATTGTTGGCGAACTTCTCGGCGGCGCCTTTGGCGTGCGGAGCCAGTTTCGGCAGATATTCATAAAAGCGGCTGTCGTGCGCCACGATCACGGTGAGCGGCGCGCTCATGGTCTGCTCGACATTGCCCGGCGACAGCGCAGGCTTGAGTTTTTCCCTGCCTTCATTGGAGGTGATAAACACAAACCGGGCCGGAGAGGAATTCATGCTGGTCGGGCCCATTCTCGTCAGTTCGTACAGCTTGACAAGTTGAGCGTCGCTCACCGGCTTGCTCCGCCAGGCATGATGCGTGCGCGCATTGAGAAAGAGCGCATCGAGCGCGGTTTGATCCAAAGACATAAGATCTCCTTCTTGCCGTTTGTTGATTTAAGCCGGCGGCGTAACCTGTTAACCCTTTATCGCAAATCGAATAACAGGGCTTCCGCCTCCTCGTCCGCCTGGAGCACCAGGCACGCCTCATCCTGTATCGCCACACCGTCACCGCCCTGCAACCGCCGGCCGTTGACGGTCGCGGCGCCGCGCACCAAATGCAGGTAACCGTTGCGGCCGGCGGCGAACTCATGTCCGACCTCGGCGCCCGCATCCAGCAACGCGCTGTATAAACAAGCGTCCTGGTGTATGCCGACCGAGCCGTCACGGCCGTCGGGCGAGGCGATCAGTCGCAACTTGTTCCGCTTTTCTTCCGGCGGGAAATGTTTCTGTTCATAGCCGGGCGAATAACCCGGCCGGTCGGGCAACAGCCAGATTTGCAGGAAGTGGACGACTTCGGTCGACGACGCATTGTATTCGCTGTGGGTAACGCCGGTGCCGGCCGTCATCCGCTGTACATCCCCGGGCCGTATCACCGAGGAATTACCCATGCTGTCCCTGTGCTCCAACGCGCCTTCCAGCACGTAGCTTATGATCTCCATGTCACGGTGCGAATGCGCCCCGAATCCGCGGCCGGGCTGGACCCGGTCTTCGTTGATCACCCGTAAATCGGAAAAACCGAGGAAGGCGGGATCGTAATAGTTGGCAAAGGAAAAGGTATGGTAACTGTCGAGCCAGCCATGGTTGGCGTGTCCCCGTTGGTCGCTTCTGCGAATCTGCAACATTGCCGGTACCTGTTCATTAAATTTGATTAAGTTAAGCATTATATGGTTGATATATCGGATTTAAAGCGAAATAATTGCCAAATTTCATTCAAATATATTGAATATTATCAATGGACCCTAAAAACCTTCAGCCTAACGGGTTCGCGGCCATCAGCCTGGAGGCGCTCCGCGCGTTGGACGCCATCCAGCGCAAGGGTAGCTTCGCCGCGGCCGCCGACGAGCTTTTCAAGGTTCCCTCGGCGCTGTCCTATACCATCCAGAAACTGGAACAGGCGCTGGGCGTGAGCCTGTTCGACCGCAGCGGCCACCGTGCCGAGCTGACGCCGGCGGGGCGGCTGGTCTGGGAACAGGGGCAACACATCCTCAAGGCCGCCGACGAACTGACGATCGCGGCCCGCCGGGTCGCCAGGGGCTGGGAAACCCGCTTACGGATCGCGGTGGACACCCTGCTGCCCCTGGAATCCCTGTTCCCGCTGATTCACGAATTTCGCGAAGCCGGCATCGGCACCGAGATCCAGTTGCTGGAAGAAGTGCTGGGCGGCAGCCTCGATGCCCTGCTCTGTGACCGCGCCGACCTGGTCATCGGCGCCAGCCAGTTGCCCAGCGCCAGTCATTACCAGGCAAGGCTGGCCGGCTACATCGAGTTTGATTTCGTCGTACCACCGGGACACCCGCTGGCCGAACTGCCGCCGCCGCTGGCGCCCGAGCATCTCGCCGGGTGCCGGGGTCAGCAGTGAGTCACTCGGGCCCGCGCTGCCCGCCGGGTACTCCTG
>DASVCP010000132.1:0-4170 GCA_036381555.1 Gammaproteobacteria bacterium | reverse complement strand
GGTGAACGGGTGGTGCAGCGCCTGCCAGCGGTTTTCCTTTTCATCCCACTCGAACATCGGGAAATCGACCACCCATAAAAACTTCCAGCCGGGCTCCAGCAGGCCGAGGTCGTGACCCAGCTTGACCCGCAACGCGCCCAGCGCGTCGTTGACGATATTAGCCTTGTCGGCGCCGAAGAAAATCAGGTCGCCGTTCCGCGCGCCGGTGCGCTCGAGGATCGCCTTCACGACTTCATCCGGCAAAAACTTCAGAATGGGCGATTGCAGGCCTTCGCTGCCCGCGGCGATGTCGTTGCACTTGATGTAAGCCAGGCCCTTGGCGCCATAGCGGCCGACGAACTTGGTGTAATCGTCGATTTCCTTGCGGGTCAGTTCACCGCCGTTGGGCACCCGCAGGGCGGCCACGCGGCCCTTGGGGTCGGCCGCCGGCGCGGCAAACACCTTGAACTCCACCTTCCCCATCAAGTCGGTGATGCTGACCAGTTCCAGCGGCACGCGCAGGTCCGGCTTGTCGGAGCCGAAACGCTCCATGGCCTCGCGGTAGGGCATCCGCAAAAACGGTCGCGGCAGTTCGATCGACATGACTTCCTTGAACAAGGTCGCCATCATGTCTTCCATCAGATCCATGATGCCGTTCTCGTCCATGAACGAGGTTTCAATATCCAGCTGGGTGAATTCAGGCTGACGGTCGGCGCGCAGATCTTCGTCGCGAAAACAGCGCACGATCTGGTAATAACGGTCCATGCCGCCCATCATCAACAACTGTTTGAACAACTGCGGCGACTGCGGCAGCGCGAAAAACTTGCCGGGATTCGTGCGGCTGGGCACGACATAATCGCGGGCGCCCTCGGGGGTGGCCTTAGTCAGCATCGGGGTTTCGATATCCAGGAACCCGTGGTCATCCAGAAAGCGGCGCATGGCGCGGGTCACGGCGGCGCGCAGGCGCAGCCGTTGCTGCATGACCGGCCGGCGCAGATCGACGTAACGGTAACGCAGCCGGATATCCTCGTTGATCTCGTCCTCGTCCAGCTGGAACGGCGGTGTTTCGGCGGTGTTGAGCACAACCAGTTCCTGGGCGAGCACCTCCACCTGCCCGGTCGGCAATTCCGGGTTGGCCGTGCCTTCCGGCCGAGCTCTCACCCTGCCCTTGACCTGCAGAACGTATTCGCTACGCACCCGCTCGGCCAGGGCGAACGTCTCCGGTCGGTCGGGATCGAACACCACCTGCACCAGGCCGGTGTAATCGCGTAAATCGATGAAAATCACGCCGCCGTGATCCCGGCGCCGGTGTACCCAACCGGACAGTTCTACCGTCTGATCGATGTGAGATTCGTTGATACTGCCACAGTAATGCGAGCGCATGGGTTAAATCCAGGTTGTTCGATTCGAGAAAAAACAAGGCGCGCCCTGTATTCAGGGCGAAGGCGGGAATATTACGGATTGCCGCCGGCCGGCGCAACCGTGAAAAACGGCGATCTATCCGCAGATTCGCGCAGATAACCGCAGATAAAAAATAAATAAAACCGTGAAAAACTCGTTTCCCGATTTGGCTACCGTAGGGTGGCACGGCCCACCATTTCTCTTTGCATCAAAAACCTTTCATCGAAACCCGTCGGTGGGCAATGCCCCACCCTACCCCTGAGGAAACAGTGAGGCTGCCTCTGTGAAAATCTGCGGCAATCTGCGGATCGATCTTTAGGAAGCCGCCGCCTTTTTGCCGGAATCGCCCGATGTGCCGCCCGATCCACTTGAACCGCCCGAGCCGCCGCTGCTTTCCGGTTTTGAATCGGATTTCGCGGGTGAGGCGTCGGCCTTGGCGCTGTCGTGCAAATTCCGTTTTTTATCGCTCTTGAAGTCGGTCTCGTACCAACCGCCGCCTTTCAAACGAAAACCGGCCGCCGAAACCAGCTTTTTAAGCTGGGGCTTGCCGCAGGCCGGACAGTCCTGCAGGGGCGGATCGCTGATCTTCTGCAACGTTTCCAGATGTTCACCGCAAGCCTGGCACTGATATTCATAAAACGGCATCGTTTTCTCCCGATCAGACAAAACATCAGACAAACTGCGCGGATTATATAAGGTGTTCCTTATTAATCCAGACTTTCCTCTCATGTAGAGACGCGCCGGCATTTTTCAATGGGAACCGGAGTGGTAGCTTGCGGCAACTTCGTTTAAAATCGCCCCCGCCGAACAAACGACTCACTCAATACAGGAATACGACAAGTGACTCATCTCTTGAGAGCTTTCTTGACCTTAATCGCGCTCTTGCCGCTCGCTTTTTCAGCTGCCGCTCAAAATGCGCCCGCCAAAGGCGATCCGGCCGCCGGCGCGGTCAAAGCGGAAACCTGCTTTGGCTGTCACGCCGCCCCCAATTACTTCAATGTGTATCCGTCCTATCATGTGCCCAAGCTGGGCGGACAACGCCCCGAATATATCGTTGAAGCCTTGAAAGCCTATCAAGACGGACTGCGCGATCATGGAACCATGCAGGCCAACGCCGGCAACCTGAGCGAACAGGATATGCAGGATATCGCCGCATACCTGGCCTCGATGCCGAGGGTGAACGTCGCAACCGATGCCGCGGCTCCCGCCGATCTGGACAAATTGGCTATCTGCACAACCTGCCATGGGCCGGCCGGCATCAGCGCCATGGCCCCGGTGCCTGGCTCCATCGTGCCGCATCTGGCCGGTCAGTATGCCGATTACATGGCCAAGGCCTTGCGCGATTACCGCTCGGGCGACCGGCAGCACGCTGTCATGCAAGGCATGGCGGCCGGGCTGACCGACGCGGAGATCGACAGTCTGTCGGCGTATTATGCCGGCCGTCAAGGCCTGACCGTCGTTCAAAAACCCTGATTTTCCGCATCCACGCGCCCGCCACACCATAGACGGGCGCGTTTTTTGCCCACTGCGCAAAACGCGATGCCCCTGGAACTCAACGTCCAATATTTCGCCGGCAACAGCGCCAATATCCCGCTGATCGTTTTACACGGCCTGTTCGGCTCCACCGCCAACTGGCGCACACTCTGCAAGCGCTACGCCGTCCACCGCGACGTTTATGCCCTGGACTTGCGTAATCACGGCCAGTCGCCCCACCATCCCCGTATGAGTATCGAAGACATGGCCGGCGACGTACTGGCCTTTCTGGACCGGCAACAGCTGACAAGCTGCGTTTTGCTGGGCCATTCCATGGGCGGCAAAGTCGCCATGCAGCTTGCCCTGGAACACCCGGAACGCATCGAGCGTCTGATCGTGGCGGATATCGCGCCCAAACATTATCCCCCGCGGCATAACGAGGTGTTCGCCGCCATCGAATTGATTGACCGGACCCGCATCACCCACCGCAACCAGGCCGACAAACTCATCGAAGATGTACTGCCCGACCAGGCGACGCGGCTGTTTCTGCTGACCAACCTGGCCCGCGACGACGACGGCGAATACCAGTGGCGCATCGATGTTCAGGCAATCCGTGATAACTATAAAACCATCAGCGATGCGCCGCCGGTGGTACATTCCGGTAAACAATTCAACAAGCCGGCCCTGTTCGTGCGCGGCGGCAAATCCTTTTATATTCAACCGGAAGACGGCAACCTGATCACATCGCTGTTTCCAAAGGCCGCCATGGAAGAAATTCCGGACGCCGGCCACTGGGTGCACGCCGAGCAGCCGGAGGCATTTTTCCGAATCACACAACGGTTTCTCGATCAATGAAAAAACCGGCCTTCGCGACCGTTATTTTCCTCGCGCTGATGTCCGCAACTGTTTTCGCCAATGCGAATGACAACCCGGCGATAAAAGACAGACCGGCCCTGCAAAATCTTTCATCCAAAGAACAAGCGGCCTGGCGGCGCTATTTCAAGCGGTCGGACTCTTGGCGACACGTCGATAAAACATTTATCGATAGCGAACTGAAAAAACTCCGGCAAAATGAACCGGCAACCCCACCCTATGCGCAACGGTTCGGCTTCGATCCCAAGCAACCGCCGGAGTGGTACGCCGGCGAAGCCGGACAACGCGTCGCCGATATTATCGTCTCCTTTCAGACGCCCTCGGGCGGCTGGTCAAAGCGCACCGACATGTCGCTGCGCGAACGCCTTCCTGGCGAGGCCTTCGGGGTGGAACGCAAATATATCCCGACCTTCGACAACGTCGCCACCACCACCCAACTGCGGG
>DASVCP010000131.1:0-10081 GCA_036381555.1 Gammaproteobacteria bacterium | reverse complement strand
TATCGGCGGCATATCCACCTTTTATCGAGCCCTGCATGGCAAGTGCTCCCGGCCATTGTTTCCAATATTTTCCCGGATCGATATCGCCGGCTTCCAGTTGCAGGTCCCAGCTTAACGAAGGCCGCCAGGAAAAGTTTCCGGCGGCCTCCAGTCTGCCGCCCAATCCCTGAATCGTCATATTGTCGATTTGCAGGTTTGACAGGTTGCCGTTGCCGGTCAGTTCCAGCGCGATTTCCGGAAAGCCGGCGGCGTTAAACAAACCATTGACATCTAATGCATAGTTCCCGGTCCATCCCCGCACTTCTACTGTAGCGTAAGGTATTTGCACTGCCCCATTTTGCCTGTAATTCCACCGGCTATTCGTGATCTTGTTGATAAGCTCCAGGTGAGGGGACTGCCCGGTTAACAGGCCGGGATGAAAGTTGCCTGAGCTCTCCATGGTGACGGGCGATGTCAATGTGTGTTCGATGGACAGAGTTTCAAGATTTCCCCGCAACCTGCCGCGGCCTTCTATGGCTGTATGATCGGATTGGATGAGGCGCCATGCGATTATGAGGTCGCTTTCAAACGGCGAGTCAGCCGCCACTTCGCCATTTTGGACAGTAAGCGAGTAGGAGGCGTTGGACAGGTTCAACTGTTTAACTTTAAGTGCACCGCCCAGCGACCCTTCTTTAAGGCTGAGATCCGGCAATCTGTACTTTGTGTCCGGAGTTGTTAGAGAAATATTTTGCAGCAGGACGTCCTCGATGGAGATCGTCAGGGGAAGTTGAAAGTTATAGGAGTCATAATCAGCAGGAGTTTTTCCTGGAGTTTTGCCTGAGGGTATAACGCCTATTTCAACGCCTCCTGCTTCAAAAGGCGAAACGTTGATTTCACCTTTCAGAAGGTTTTGCGGGTGCCACTCAAGACGCAGTTTATCAGCGTACACCGAGATATTGTTCGAGGCTGCAAACGAGAATTTTTCCAGTGTTAAACCATGTAACAGTGAGCCGGAAATATTTTGCGCGGAAAGGTTCCATGCGCCGGAAAGGTCGTCTACGTAGTGAATCAACCAGTGACTTCCACGAGTCGTGCCGGCCAGGACGTAAAGGACAATGCAAAGGGCGGTGATTCCCAGCAAGGAAAAGAGGGTCAGAATACGGATAACAAGCCGGAATTTCATTATTACAAATCAGGCCCCATGCTGAGATGCAACTTAATGCTCCGGTCTTGATCGTCATCCAGAGGCGTTGCCAAGTCGATTCGAATAGGCCCGATCGGTGACAGCCATCGAAGCCCTATGCCCGCGCCGCGTTTGAAATCAACGTCTGTAGTGGTGAATGCATTGCCTTGATCGTAGAACACCGCCATCACCCAGCGGGATTTAACCCGAAAGTCGTATTCAAGACTGCCGACAAGGAGATTCGTTCCCCCAATCACCTGGCCAGTGTCGTCGACCGGTCCAAGATCCTTGTAATCGTAACCACGCACACTATTATCGCCGCCGGCAAAAAAACGAATGGAAGTGGGTAGCTTTTCAAATTCACCGGTTTCGGTTATACCGGCCTCCAACCGGGTCAAGATCCGGCCGAAACCCAGTTCTTGAATATATTTGAAACTGGCATAAAGCTGCGTGAACGATGTATCGGAGATCAGATTGTCGCTAGCGGTGCGCAACTGGCTGTACAAGCGCCAGCCTTTCAACGGATAAACCGGATCGTCGGTCCGAGTCAACAATCCGCTGATACCGGGCACCAGTAGGCGCGATATTTCTTCTTCGTCGGCTACGGTGAAATCTTCACGTTGATAGTTGAGAAAGTACGAGAGGACCCAGTTGTTGCCCAGTTTAATGTTGTAGCGTGAGCCTAAAGTAAGCGCTTCGCTGGTCAAAGTATCCGTGTCTTCTTCCAGGTATCCACTGTAGAAATCGATATGTTCATTAACAGGATTTTCGAGCGGGACTCTGTAAATGGCGTTGATTTCCGAGCGTACCGGGGAAACAATCAGGTCTGTGGAGAATCTGTGCCCGCTGGAATTGATGTAGCGGTCTTCATATTCAAATTTGACACGCGGTCCTGTATCGGTCGCGCCGCCCACACCTACCGCATAACTGTGGCGTTTGCGTGGTTCCAGCGTTACAGAAACCGGAACCCGGTAGTTTTGTGTACGTTCCGGCAGTTCACTCACCGTTATTTGTTCAAAGTAACGGCTGTTGCTAAGCCCTTCGCGCAGTTCCAGCAGTTTGGCTCTTGAGTAGGGGTCGCCGGGCTCGAAGGGTATGTAGCGATTGATAAAGTCATCGGTAAATATTGATTGTTCGATATTGATTTCCCCGAAATAATAACGACGACCGCTGTCGAATTGCAGCTCGATGGTTGCCCGGTTGAGGTCCGTGTTGATCTTCAGTTTCGAGGTAACAAATTGGCCGTCAAAGTATCCCCGTTCAACGGCAAGATTGCTCAAGTCCGATTTAAGGCTTTCGTATAGGCCGTGGTTGAGCCGATCTCCAGGCTGTATCGGCGGACTTTCCAGGTATTTTTTAAATTCAATGTCATTTTTGGCTTCCCCGAGGATATCAACGCTTACCTCCGCGATGCGGACCGCTTCTCCGGGCTTTACCGTCAACTCCAGCCGCCAGCAGTTTTCCTGCCATGTGTAATTTTTATTAAGGGACATGTGGTAATAACCAAGTGCCTGGGCAGCTTGTCGGGCTTGAACATCGACTTCCTGAAGCAACCGCTTGATACGCCATTCGCTGATTTCACAGCCTTCCTGGGCAATGGACAGGTAGGATCTTATGTTTTCCGCAAGCGGTTGAGGCGCGCCATTAATAATAATTTCCGGGCTTGTTGCGGCATTGACAGTTAAAGACAGCGACAGGTGCAGCGCCAGCGTCCGGACGCAGTGTAATGGGGGAAATTTTCTTTTTTTTCTTCTTGTCAGTATAGCCTTGTCAGCCTCTTAGGATAGATTTGGTGGTCAATTATAAAGGAAGCCAATTTAACTTGCTTTCCTGAATAGCGGCTGACCGCGATTCCCATGGCCTGGGGGAAATTGGAGGCATGGTATGGGTGTGCGGTCTGAGGTATGCTATCGGCTTCCCGGATACCGTTGAATAAGCATGTTCAGAATCACCAAACAGTTCGAGTTTTCCGCTTCGCATCAGTTGAAGCAGTTGCCTGATACTCATCCGTGCGCCCGACTGCATGGGCACAATTACGTGGTGGAAGTGGAGCTGGTCAGTGAGTCGTTAAACCAGTACGGTTTTGTCCGTGATTATAACGAGCTGGATGCGTTGAAGAGGATGATTCATGAACGGCTTGATCATCGGCATTTGAATGAAGCGCTCGGCGATGATGGGGTGACGGCGGAGCAGCTCGCATGCTGGTTGTACACCTGGTGCCGGGAGCAATGGCCGGAGGTCACGGCGGTGAGAGTGAGCGAGACGCCTAAAACCTGGGCGGAATACAGGAGAAAATGAGACAGGGACAGAATAAACAGGGCCGGCCTGATGCCTGCGCGGTTTATTCTGTCGTAACTCTATGTAAAGAGTAGCGTTGATTTTCCGGTATTACCAAATCGGGTCCAATCAGTAAAGCAGTTCGTCCACTTCCAGCAGCTTGCTGGCAATGTTGTCAGCATTTATCTTCAGGCTACCGTCTGCAATCCTTCGCTTAACATCCTCAACTTTCGCTTTATCAACCATAGGAGCTTCCCGTAACTCCCTTTCTAGGTCCTTCAAGCGTTTTGCCGAATCGATGAATATGACCTGGTCGTTGGATTCCAAAACTTCCGAGAATGACTGACGACCCGCGATCTTGCTTGCTTCCTTGCCGTTGTCGGTGGATTCCCTGCTTTTTCCTCCTGATTGCTCAATTCTGAATACGCCGTTGCTACTTGTTGCACCGTCGATTATGTTGCTCATTGCTGGTCTCTGTAAGTTGATGCCCTGGCGACTCCCAAGGCCGTCAAAGGCCTTATCGGCCACGTACCGATATACTTTAATCTGACATAATTTCGCAAATTGTGGAGCAATTTTAATGCCATTATTTGCTAATAGTGCAAAAGAGCCTATGGCGAAAGAGGCATTAAGGCAATAGTACACCGAGTTTTAATGTGCCATAGACCCGTGTTGTCGGCAACCACTTGTGCAGGATTTTTTGCATATATCATTAAAATGCTTTTCGTTATCAAGCACTTATTAAAATAACCTACCTGTCCACATTAATTAATGTTGATAGCCTTGTGGATATTGGTGTATATAACCCGTTGATAAGATATGCGTAAAAGCTGGATAGTCTGTAGATTGCTTGTAATAACCCAATAATCATCTAGACTAAGTTTCCTAGAACAACTCTAAAGTAGGGTAAGGAGGGGATCATGGAAGATCGATTAACCTGCCAAGAAGAAGAGACCCAGTCGGAGCCGGGCACCTCCGTTAAATCGTTTTTCACGGAAATGTTGGACAATTCCGTATCCCTGTCAGAGGAAAGTGAATTTGTAAAACGCGTTGAAAGCCGGCAGGATGAGGGCTTCAATGTTCCTGTCGCTTTAAATCCGGTTTATAGAGTTTCCCTGGAAGGGTGCAGTCGTCAGGTGCTGCGTATCCAGGAGTTGATCAAAAAGGTCGCCAAAACCAATGCCAACGTGCTGATCCTCGGTGAATCCGGCACGGGCAAGGAAGTCGCCGCTCGCGAGATTCATAACTGTTCCTTGCGTCGCAACAGGCCTTTTGTGCCGATAAACTGCGGAGCCATACCCCCAGACCTGCTTGAGAGTGAGCTGTTTGGCCATGAGAAAGGTGCGTTTACCGGCGCATTGACGACCCGTGCCGGGCGCTTCGAAATGGCCGAGGGCGGAACGCTCTTTCTGGATGAAATCGGTGATATGAGCCTGGATATGCAGGTTAAGCTGCTGCGCGTCCTCCAGGAACGCACGTTTGAACGGGTGGGAAGCAACAAGACGCGTATTGCTGACGTCCGTATCATCGCGGCGACTCACCGTAATCTTGAAGAACGCATACTTGAAAACCAGTTTAGAGAAGATCTTTACTACCGGTTAAATGTGTTTCCCATCGAAATGCCGTCGCTCAGGGAGCGGGTTGAAGATATACCATATCTGCTTGAATCGATGCTCACTCGCCTTAAAGTCGAGCGCACGGTGGCCAAATTCAGCGACGAGGCAATCGCGGTTTTGCAGAATTATAACTGGCCCGGCAATATACGCGAGTTGTCCAATTTTGTGGAACGGATGTGTATCCTTTATCCCGGAGAGTTTATTAAAGTTCCGCAGTTGCCCGACAAGGTGTTTGTGCCGCATAACCAACAAAATCATCTTGAATCAAGCGACTCGGACTGCGGCCTGTCGCCGTTGAATCTCATTGAGCATCTGGTCTTGCCTCAAGAAGGCGTCGACCTGAAAGAATTCCTGGCAAGGCTTGAACTCCACTATATTAAGCTGGCGTTGGCTCAATCGGAAGGAGTGGTTGCGAGAGCTGCAAAGTTTCTGAATCTGGGGCGTACCACTTTGGTTGAGAAACTGAGAAAGTACGATATTGACAAAGTTTTATAGGTTAAATGAAGACCCATAAGTAATATTTTGACCCAGATCAGAAACTTCAAGGCAAACATAATCTTTAATTCCAGGCGCGTACAAAACTGAAGTATTTCTGCCCGGAGTGCCGGCACCGTCAGGCCGAGAAGGGTGAGGCCGTCTTCCATTGAACGTGAATAAAGGCCCTATGTACCGGAGTAATGGTATAGCCAGAGGTTTTGTGACCCCCTTTTTCGGGACGATGTTGATCTTCTGACAAGTGGGGTTATTTTCGCCGAAATCTTGGCGCTCACTGCCAGAAATCAGTCAGGTTATCGACACCAGTATAAGCCAGGTTTTCAGCACAATTAGTAATATCTTTAAAAATCAAATAGTTGCAGGCGCATTTGGATTTGGAATGAATATTGCTCTTTCAACCATACGAGTAGTCCCCAGCCCCAATGGAACGGGTAATGGCGCTGGAGGAACTGACAGGTAAAGCAAATGGATACCTGTTGTTTTTCCGGAAGTTGGCGCAGTGAGGCTGGAGGGCGGGAAGCCAGATAAAGTAGCGGGTTATTGCGACGGGATGTTAATCGAAGGAGCCCTGCAACTCATGGAACTGAATACGCAAACAACCGGAACTTCCCGCTTTTTACCGATACAGGTTATTGCAGTTACAGGTGGCAAGGGTGGAATTGGCAAAACAAACGTTTCAATCAACCTTGCTGTGGCACTCTCAAATCGCGGACGCAGTGTGATGTTGCTGGATGCAAATTTAGGTATGGCCAATGTAGACGTAATGCTGGGTTTGCAATGCCAGTACAACCTGTCGCATTTGCTCAACGGGGAACGCGATTTGGATGAGATCATTGTTAAAGGCCCGTCGGATATCCTGGTCGTCCCGGCAGCTTCAGGCGTGCAACGCATGGTTAAGCTAAGTGCTGCCGAGCACACCGGCTTGATTCATGCTTTCAGCGAGGTCAGTGAAAGAATGAATACGCTGATCATTGATACGGCTGCGGGAATTATCGACAGTGTTATCAGTTTTACGAGGGCGGCGCACGAAGTTATTGTCGTTGTTTGTGACGAGCCTGCTTCAATAGCTGATGCAAGCGCCTTAATCAGAGTTTTGTGTAAAGAGCATGATGTTTCCAGGTTTCGTGTTCTGACAAACATGGTTGAGTCTTTTTCGCAAGGTAAGAAAGCTTACGAGAAACTGCTTGGCACGGTGAGCAATGCACTGGATGTGACCTTGGAGTACATTGGTTTCATTCCGTTTGATGAGCATTTGCGCAAAGCTGTACAAAGGCGTCGTGCTGTGGTGAATGCATTTCCGGAGAGCGCTTCGGCGACCGCTTTTACCGATTTGGCTGCAACGGTCGATCATTGGCCGGTGGTGCAAACTTCCGAAGGACGGTTGGAGTTCTTCTTTGAAAGGCTTGTGAAAGCTTGAGTATTATTATAAGGAGTCTGATATGAATGCATATGCTATGTACTCTAATTTGAAGAGCAATAATTCTGATCAATTATTGAACAAGCATGCGCCGCTTGTGAAGAAAATCGCCTACCACTTGATGGGTCGTTTACCGACCAACGTCCTGGTGGAGGATTTGATACAGGCCGGCATGATCGGACTTATGGAAGCCGTGAAGAACTACGACCCTGCACAGGGCGCAAGTTTTGAAACCTACGCAGGCATCCGCATACGCGGCGCGATGCTGGACGAGGTCCGCAGCGGCGACTGGACACCCCGTTCGGTCCATCGCAAACAACGCGAATTGACGGAAGCCACGCGGAGAGTCGAAAACCGCAAAGGCTGCGATGCAAAGGATTATGAAGTTGCTGCGGAGTTGGGAATCGATCTCGACGAGTACTACCATATTCTGGCCGATGCGGCCAGCGCCAGAATTTTCAGCCTGAACACTCCCGACAGTGACGATGATGATGTACACGAAAGCACTGTCGTGTCATTGGACATCGGTCCCCAGTCGCATCTGGAAAAGGAAAAGTTCAAGCAGGCGTTGGCGGAGGCCATCAAGAGCCTGCCGGAGCGGGAGGCTCTGGTCATGTCCTTGTACTACGAGGAGGAACTCAATCTTCGGGAAATAGGGGAAGTGATCGGAGTGAGCGAGTCCAGGGTTTGCCAGATTCACGGGGAAACGCTGATACGACTCAGGGCGAAGATGAGCGACTGGCTCAAAAACTATGATGAGGAATAAGAAATGGCGTAGTCTGCCTCTGTGAGGAGGGAATTGCCGGAATTTTGGTAAGTGTGCAAGTGCGGGAGTAGAGCCGAAGCAGAGTTCTTAAAGCCAGAAATAAAACAGCATCAGTATTATTGGCAGATAAAAGAGCAGAGAAACAGAACGCAGATTTTCAATTTGGCAGCGCTGCTCCTGGGCAATTTTATGCAGTTGAGACAGGTGGATTTGAGAGTTGTTGTGCCTTTGACGCAGTAGAGCTGCAAACGGCGACTTCGAAACGAGAGCGCTGTCTGCAACGGGTACGGATGGATTTTTAGATGTTTGGCGTGCCTGATTTTGAAGCTTCGATTCCATGTGCCCGTGCCCTCGCGCAATCTCAATTCCTTCCCGCTGTATCGGCCTGGGTTGCGATATCTTGAAAAGATTTTCCGGGGAAATCGATCGAAACGATAATTTATTATTAGAATCAAATGCTTAAGAAATAGTGCTAATATAAGTCTAAAGTAAATACGATTTGGGTGTGTCGACAAGGGGAATATTGATCATCCCCGTATAACTATGCAAAATGCCTTTGTTTGCAAACTATATTAGGGTAATTGCCACAGTAGGTTATTCGAGGTTCGAGTTTAAACATGTCCATGCCTCACCAGTCTCGCCCGCATATCGATGAGCGCGCCCAGCGTCTCCTCAAGACGCTCATAGAACTTTATATAAGGGACGGTCAACCCGTAGGTTCCCGCACGCTGTCCAGGGATTCCGGGATGGAGCTGAGTCCCGCCACCGTACGTAATGTTATATCCGACTTGGAAGAAATGGGCCTGGTCAGATCCCCGCATACTTCCGCCGGCAGGATGCCCACCGTCCAGGGATATCGCCTGTTTATTGATACCATGTTAAATGTTAAGCCGTTGGACAGCAGTGAAGTTGAAGCCTTGAAACACCAACTTATTAAGCCCGAGCTCAACAGCAAATTGCTGTTGAAATCGGCCTCGACGCTGCTTTCCGATTTTACCCGCCTGGCGGGAGTTGTCATGATTCCCAAGCGGGACACCCAGGTGATCGAGCACGTGGAGTTTTTACCGCTGTCCGACCGCCGTGTGCTGGTTATTCTGGTGCTCCAGGAGGGCGAAGTTCAAAACCGGGTGATACACACGGACCGTGATTATTCGCAACAGGAGCTGCAACAGGCAGCCAATTACCTGAACGGCCGGTTGAGGGGGCACGATCTGGCGGATTTACGCGATGCGCTGAAGCGCGAATTACTGGAGGCCCAGCGGGAATTAAGTAATCTGATGCATCTTGTTATTCAGATGTCGGATACCGTTTTTAATGATTCCCTGACCGATGGTGACGAGCTGCTGGTGGAGGGGCAGACCAATTTGATGGGTTCCGGGGACCTGTCGGATATGGAAAAACTCAAGCGGCTTTTTGAGGCGTTTAACCGTAAGCGGGATATTCTGCACCTGCTGGATCGCAGTCAGAAGGCCGAAGGTGTGCAGATTTTCATTGGCCAGGAGTCGGGATATGAAGCACTCGATAACTGCAGTGTAGTCACTTCAACCTATTCCGCGGGAGACCAGGTGGTGGGAGTCCTTGGGGTTGTCGGGCCAACACGTATGGCTTATGACCGGGTTATTCCGTTGGTTGATATTACCGCCAAATTACTCAGCGCCGCGCTCAACCACCGGGCTTGAGCTCCCGCCCGGCTTATTAAACTCGCAATTCCATTCGCCCTTATTATAATACGCCCTCCGCAAGGCGCTGGGGGCGCCGGGCTTTGCTTGAAACCCTTCTATCAGCCCCCATATTGGAGCGATAAGTCAAATTGGGAGAGATTACCGCATGTCTGAAAACGTGAGCGAAAAGCCTCAGGAAAAGGTGCAGGAAAATATATCCCCGGGGGCTGAAACGCAGGGCGGAGCCGAAGAGCCGGGCAACGCCGAAACTGTAAAAGCCGAAGCGCCGCTGGAAGAGCAGCTGGAAGTCGCTCAAAAAAAGGCGCAGGAAAATTGGGAGCTGGCGCTACGCGCCCAGGCGGAGCTCGAGAACCTGCGCAAGCGGACTCACCGCGATATTGAAAACGCGCATAAATACGCTTTGGAGAAGCTGGCCACGGAGCTACTGGGCGTTCGGGACAGCATGGAGCTCGGATTGAGCGCGGCCCAGGAGAGCAAGGACATCGCCGGTATACGGGAAGGCATGCAGCTTACCCTGAAAATGCTGGCCCAGGTCATGGAAAAATTCGATATCCGGGAGATCCACCCCGAAGGGGAGAAATTCAACCCGGAACTGCATCAGGCCATGGCGATGCAGGAAACGGACAAACTGGAACCCAACAACGTCATATCAGTGATGCAGAAAGG
>DASVCP010000130.1:0-12274 GCA_036381555.1 Gammaproteobacteria bacterium | reverse complement strand
TCAATGGTTGCAGGGCGAGGTGCTGGAAAAGCAGGCGGCGTACTGGCGGGAGGCGTTACAAGGCGCGCCGGCATTGCTGGAGCTGCCGACCGACCGGCCGCGGCCGGCGGCGCAGACGTACAACGGCGCGTACGTGTTTGTGGGCCTGGATGCGGAGCGGGTAAATGCGCTCAGGGCGTTGGGCCGGGCCGAGGATGTGACTTTATATATGGTACTGCTGTCAGCGTTCAATTTGCTGCTGGCGCGGTATGCGCGACAGGATGATATTGTGGTGGGCACGACGATCGCCAACCGCACGCGGCCGGAGTTGGAATCGCTGATCGGGTTTTTCGCCAATACGCTGGTGCTACGTAGCCGGGTGAAGGCGGGCGAGTCGTTCGCCGGGTTGTTGCGGTCGGTGAAGGCGACGTGCCTGGGGGCTTACGATCATCAGGACGTGCCGTTCGAGTATCTGCTGGAAGTGTTGCAGGTGCCGCGCAGTTTGAGTCACAGCCCGCTGTTTCAGGTGATGTTCAACCTGCATAATGCGCCGCAGGCGGCCATTGATCTTCCGGGGCTGAAGGTGTCGCTGCCAGAGGGCGCGGGTAACCGGCATACCACGGCCAAGTTTGACTTGACGTTGGAATGGTTCGAGGCGGGTGAGCGGTTGCGTGGCCGGCTGGAGTACAACACCGATTTGTTTGATCGCGAGACGGTGGAGGGATTGCTGGCGAACTACCGGGTGTTGTTGGAGGAGATAGTCCGCCATCCGCACCGTGCGGTGGGCGAGCTGGCGTTGCTGGATGCGGAAGGCTATCGGCGGGTGACGGAGCAGTGGAATGGGCCGCAGTGGGAACCTCCGGCGGAGGTTTGCCTGCAGAGGCTGTTTGAAGCACAAGTGGCACGCACACCATCGGCGTCGGCATTGATATACGAAGACCGGCAGTTGAACTACGCGGAGCTGAATGCGCGAGCCAACCGGGTAGCGCATTATCTGATCGAGCGGGGCGTGGGTCCGGAACGTTCAGTGGGGGTGTGCCTGGAACGCGGTTTTGAGATGGTGATCGGCGTGCTGGCGGTCCTCAAGGCGGGGGGGTGCTACATTCCGTTGGACCCGGGCTATCCGGCGGCGCGGATAGAGCAGATCCTGGAAGATAGCCGTGCGGGTTGGGTGCTGACCGAAGCGGCACTAAAAGCCAGCCCCTGGCTGGCGGGTCAGCAGTGCATTGGCATTGATGAAATCGATCAAAGCGGGCCGGCTGACAATCCGCCGGTACATATAAAAGGTGAAAACCTGGCCTATGTGATCTACACCTCCGGTTCCACAGGCCGACCCAAGGGCGTGCAAATCAGTCACGCCAGCTTGGTCAACTTTCTGCTGAGTATGCAGTCACGTTTGCAACTGCAAGCGGACGACCGCTGGCTGGCGGTGACTACCTTGAGTTTTGACATTGCGGTGTTGGAGTTGTACCTGCCGTTGATTAGCGGGGCGCAATGCCGGATCGCCCCGCGAGCCGGCGTGCAGGATGCCGAGTACCTGATAGAGGCATTGACGCAGGGCGGCATCAGTGTGTTGCAGGCCACGCCGTCGACCTGGCGGTTGTTGCTGGCCGGGGGCTGGCAGGGCGGGAATGGGTTGAAAATGCTGTGCGGCGGGGAAGCCTGGACTGCGGAATTGGGCGGATCGCTGCTGGAACGGGGCGGCCGGTTGTGGAATGTATATGGACCGACGGAGACCACGGTATGGTCGGCGGCGGTGGAAATCGAGGCGGGTGCCGAGCGGATATTGATAGGGGAGCCGTTGGACAACACCACGCTGTATGTGGTGGATGACAATCTGAATGTGGTGCCCGAAGGGGTGCCGGGCGAGTTGTGCATCGGCGGACTGGGTCTGGCGCGGGGTTACGCCCACCGGGCCGGACTGACGGCGGACCGGTTTATACCGGATCCGTACGCCGGAAGCGGCCAGCGATTGTACCGGACGGGCGACCTGGTGCGGAGGTTGAGCGACGGCCGGCTGGAGTTTATGGGGCGGCTGGACCATCAGGTGAAGCTGCGCGGTTTTCGGATCGAGCTGGGCGAAATCGAACACGCGCTGGCGGTGCAGCCGGGTGTGGAGAAAGCGGTAGTGGAGCTGCACAACGGCGAGACACTGGTGGCGTATGTTGAACCGCAAAGCGGCGTGGCTTTGGAGGTGGAGCGGTTGCGCGAGGGAGTGCGCGCGCGGTTGCCGGATTACATGAGGCCATCGCACTACGAGGTGCTGGAGAAGCTGCCGCTGACGCCCAATGGCAAGTTGGATCGCAAGGCGTTGCCCGAACCGGGAATATCGTCGTTGCCGCGGCGCGAGTATGTGGCGCCGCAAAGTGAAAGCGAACGGGTCCTGGCGGTGATCTGGGCGGAGGTGCTTAAACTGCCGGTTGAAAATATCAGTGTGCACGACGACTTCTTTGAACTGGGCGGGCATTCGTTGCTGGCGATGAAAATCGTTGCGCAGGTGCGAGGGCGCATGTCGGCTATCCTGCCGCTCAGGGCCATGTTCGAGCATTCAGTGTTGCGGGAACTGGCGGCTTGCGTGGATAGATTATTGCAGGTTGGGCTGCTGGAGGGTCTGCCGTCGCGCCTCGCACCGCAAGCGGGATCCGGGTATCCCGTTTCGGCCGGACAGAAACGTTTATGGCTGCTTTATGAAATGGACCCTCACAGCTCGGCTTATCATTCGTACAACATAGACGAACTGCCGGTGAACCTTGAGCCGCGGCTTGTTGAGTCGATAATAAGCGAATTGATCACAAGGCATGAATCCTTTCGAACCGTTTTCAGACGTCATGACGATGAAGTGATGCAGTACATCCGTCCGCCGTTTCCGGTAGCGCTCGGCGTCGATGACGTCAAGGATGAGAACGGTTTCAGGCGGATACTCACCCGATGCGTGGAGAAACCGTTCGATTTGACGAAGGATCCGTTGTTACGCGTGCACATCGTTCGGCTCCCAGGAGGAAGGCAACGGCTGATTTCGTGCGTCCATGAAATTATCGCGGACGGTTATTCACATGTTATTCTTCGCAATGAAATGCACCAGTTGTTGAACGCCGCCCGTTCTGGTGCCGCGATCAGTCTTCCCCCGTTGGAAATTCAGTACAAGGACTTCGCAGCCTGGCAGAACACGCTTTTGCAGGACGAGAAAAACGCCAGCCGTGTGTACTGGAGAGATCGTCTCGGCGGCGGCGATATCAAGCGGTTGGATTTGCCATTCGATTTTCCCTTCACGTCCGAGAGCCGCACGCCCGCGAAGTCTTATGAAACGGTCACGTCACCGCAATTGCGGGAAAACCTCAACCACCTGGCCCGTGCCAACAAGTTAACGTTGTTTGCCGTGTTGCAGGCGGCTTTCAGCGCGTTCCTGGCCCGCTTGACCGGACAGTCGGACATCGTGGTGGCGATACCGGTCGCGGGACGCGATTATCCGTTTACGGAAAAACTGGTTGGATTTTTCCTCAATACGCTGTTAATGCGTCACCGTGTCGATATGAACGAATCGTTCCGGTCACTGTTGGAGCGCGTGAGTCACACGATCCGGCAGGGGTTGGCGCATCAAAGCTATCCCTTCGAAGAACTATTGAATGATCTGACGATAGCGAGAAAGTTCAATCGTTTTCCGGTAACGCCGGTGATACTGAATATGTTGAATTTTCTTGAGACCGGCACTTTGATGAATCCGATTGCCGGAGCCGGGGCGGAAACACGGGAAAAAGGAGACACGAAACCTGGCGTTCATTCCCATGTTTATCGTGAAGCCAAGGCTGAGTTCGAGCTGTACATGATTGAGTTCTCGGACGCTATATTCTTCTCCTGTCACTATCGCTCGGATCTGTTCAGGCCCGAAACAATCGAGTACCTCCTGGCCGAGTTTATAAGATTGTTGGAGCAGGTTGCATTGGCCCCCGAGAAATCTGTCGGCACATACGACATATTCGATCGATCGCAACAGGTGGGTGATGCGCAATATCCGGGAGCTCTCATCAGTCCTTATCTGGCGTTCAGGCGGGAACTTGGCCGCGAACTGGTGTTTGAAAGCGTACTGACGGCCATTCAATCTCATTCGGACCGGCAACCGGACGCGTGTGCTATTCTGAACGGCACGCAGGTTATCAGTTACCGGGACCTGTGGAAACGTTCAGACGCGGTTGCTCATGCGCTATTTGAAATCGGTGTACTGCCGGGGCAGATCGTTGCGATACTGACTGAAGATCCGGTATCGAGAATAGTCGCAATGCTCGGCGGCCTGAAAGCCTCTACGGTGATCATGCCTTTAGATATCTATGAACCATTACCGCGTTTGCAGCGAATGGTTCAAACGGCGGTTCCGGCGGCCTGGATGGTGCAAGGACAAGGGGCGGATCAGGTTCAGTCACTGCAGGATACGGTTAAAACGCCGGTTGTTGTGATGAGCGATAACGGGCCTCAAATCGCGAGCGGAAACATTACCGATATCGATGATTCCCGTAACGATGCCTCGCATCCGAAACCCGGGTCCGTGACCGCCGATGCCGGATATATCTTTTTTACTTCCGGCTCTACGGGAACGCCCAAAGCGGTACACGGGACGATTGAGGCGCTTTCGCATTTCGTGCGCTGGGAAATCGACGAATTTGGTTTGGATTCGACATGCCGGGTCAGCCAATTAACCGCGCCGACGTTTGATCCTATCTTGCGCGACGTGTTTGCGCCATTGTGCACCGGGGGGGCGGTATGTATTCCGCCCCGGCGTACGTTTGAATTGTTGCCGTCCGATCTGCTTGCCTGGCTGGATAGCAGCGGGGTGAATCTAGTCCATTGTACGCCGACCGTGTTCCGGCGGTTGCTGGAAGAGCCCCTGCAGGCATCTATGCTGTCTCGGTTGCAATACGTGCTGCTCGCCGGTGAAGCGCTCACGCCGGCTGACGTGCAGAAATGGATGTCGGTGTTCGGGGAGCGCATAGAACTTGTGAACCTCTACGGCCAGACTGAAACAACGATGATAAGATGCTTCCACCGCGTATCCGGGCAGGATATTCACAGGGGGTTTATTCCTGTCGGCCGTCCATTGCCCGATACCGCTGCAATTATACTGGATGAGAACGGGAGTGTTTGCCCTCGGGAGGAACTCGGCGAGTTGTATTTGCGATCGCCCTACGCTTCACTGGGTTACTACAATCGCTCCGACCTGACCAAGGAAGTTTTTGTTGACAATCCGTTCTCATTTCCCGGTCCGAATAAAATGTATCGGACAGGGGATCTGGCTGAGTTTTTACCGGACGGGACGTTACGTTTGGCAGGGCGCCGTGATTCCCAGGTCAAGGTTCGCGGCGTGCGTATCGACACAGCCGAGGTTGAAAATGTACTGCTCGGACATCCCGGGGTTCAGTCCGCCGCGGTTATCGGCGTCAAGACGGAAAGCCGCGTGACTTTTCTGCAAGCGGTTGCGGCTTGTGCGCCCGACGCTGATGTTGACGAAGTCCGTCTTCGTGAATACCTGTTGCAACACCTGCCCCCGGCGTTTGTGCCCGGCGCTGTTCATATCGTGGATGCCCTACCGTTAACCAAGACCGGTAAAGTTGATCGTGAGGCGCTGGTGGCCGAGTACGGAAACGTTACGGGGGTGGAGCAAGGTTATGAAGCTCCCAGAACGGACCGGGAAAGGATCTTTATACGCATCTGGTCCAGGATGCTGAAAATCCCGGAAGATCGAATCAGCCTTCACGATGAGTTTTATGCGTTGGGCGGCGACTCGCTGTTAAGTCTTCGCATAATCGATGAGTTACGTCGACGCGGTTTCTATTTGACGCCCCGGCAGTTTTTGCAGTATCAGACAGTGGCCAAGCTGGCCGCAGTTGCTGAACGGGAGGCGCCAGGCGTGGAACAGGGTGTGGTAACCGGCGAGCTGCCTTTGAACGCCAGCCTCCGGTGGTTCTTCGGCCAGGAGAATCCTCCCAAGCGCTGGAATATGCGGCGAGTGTTTGAGTTTCAAGGCAATCTCGATCCGGACCACGTCATGCGAGCGTTTGAACAACTTCTGATTCATCATGATGGGTTGCGTGCTCGATTTGTACCTCAGGCTGACGGTACATGGAAAGGACATATACCCGAACCGGATGAGAACATTCCGTTCGAGTGTGTAGACATTGACGATAACAGTCTGGAGGAGGCGCAAAAAAGAATTGCCTCGATCGGCGATGATCGAGGCGGAACATTGGATTTTACCCGGGGACCTTTATGCCGGCTGATACTGTTCCGTCTTGGACCAAACAGGCCCGCGTATCTGTATATGCTGTTCCATCATATTTTGGTTGATGGCAGTACGATAGACATTTTGTTGGCGGATTTAATGACAGCCTATCGTCAGCTTGCAGAGAACCGGGTCGTAGAGCTCCCTCCCAAAAGCAGCTCAATCATACAGGTCAATCGGTACATTACCGATTACACTGAGTCAATCAACGCCAAGGCCGAGGAAGATTACTGGAATTCGTTGCCGTGGGATGAAATGGCTCTACTGCCTGCAGACTACCCCAAGGGGGTTGAGCGGAACATCTCCAGTTCTTCCAGGGATATTCGCGATTTGCTGACACTGGATGAAACACGGCGGTTGCAACAGCGGTTGGCCGGATATGGCGGCAACGTGAGCCTTCAAAATGCCGTGTTTACGGCTGTTACGCGGACGATCGCCGAGTGGACCGGTAACCCATGGGTTGAAATCTCAAGCATTGAGGCCAAGGGCGATGTACTGCTGAACGCCGAGCACCTTGATATAGTACGGACGGTTGGATGGCTCTCAATGCCGCGAGTGCTCGTACTCAAGGATCAGGGCAATACGGCTCCGCATAGCCGTTTACGGGAGATAGCTCGACAAATAGACCTTATTCCGAATCATGGTTTCGGTCCGGCGTTGCTTAGCCAGGGTACGGACGATCCTGAACTCCAGGCGCTCGGGAGGGAAATAGACGGGCGCTTCAAGCGGCAAATTGAGTTCAATTACCGCGGCTCGGTGAGTACGTCTGGAGCAGGTGCGGCGAGGATAAAACAGGTTGTTGACCTGGAAGGCAGGTTTGAAGAGGGCGACAACAATCGGAGATTCGTCTTTTTGGTTATTGCACGTGTTGTAGATGGTCAACTTGAGGTCATATGGCAGTACAGCAAAAACATCCACAAGAAAAAGACAATTCAAAAGCTGTTGGATATGTGTATTCAGGATTTGAGATCTATGGCTTGTTCTAAAAGTGATGATGAAAGCAACGATCGTTCGGAAAGTTTAAAGCATTCAGGCGAACGATTAAGTGAAGTTACCGAAACTTGATTGTTTAGAAGAGGAGAATAAGAGATGTACTCGGACGAAGAAGATGACCGCAAATATGAGGTTGTTGTTAACCATGAGGAGCAGTATTCGATATGGCTGGCTCACAAGGAATTGCCGCTGGGATGGGAAAAAGCCGGGTTCCAGGGCGGCAAGGACGAGTGCCTGGAATATATCGAGCAAGTCTGGACCGATATGCGTCCATTAAGTCTTCGCAAGGCCATGGAGGCCGGCGGCGGGACGTCAACGGGTAAACCGAACTGAATGGGGTTGGAGAGATCTACATGAGGTCAAACAATCCCTGGTTGGTCGTGCCCAGGCCGAACCGGCAGGCAGATATTCGGATGTTTTGTTTACCCTATGCGGGCGGGGGCGCATCGATCTTTCGTCAGTGGCCGGAGGCACTTTCGGAAACCACCGAGTTGATTGCAATTCAGCCGCCCGGCAGAGAGGAGCGCCATACGGAACCTTGTTTCGATCGTCTGGACCGGATGGTGGATGCCTGCATGAAGGCGATTATTCCCGTCCTGGACAAGCCGTGTGTGTTTTTTGGCCACAGCATGGGCGCACGGATTGCCTACGAAATTGCCAAGCGGTTGTCACATTACGGCAATGAACCGCTGGGCCTGATTGTGTCCGGCGCGAGGGCGCCCCATATCCCAAGCACCGATCCTGTCTATCATCTGGCCGACGAGCCTCTGATCGAAGAAATTCGCAAAAAGAACGGAACACCGGACGAGATACTTCGGGACCGGGAGTTGATGCAATTGTTGTTGCCCCGCTTGCGGGCCGATTACACGCTGGCCGATACAGCCCCCCTGGAGTCCGGCGACGTAAAGCTTAACCACAATATTGTCGCTCTCGGCGGGTTGTCCGATCCGGATGTGGAAATCGAAAAGCTTTCCGGATGGTCGGGCTACACAACATCAGACTTCACCATGCATTTGTTTGAGGGGGATCATTTTTTCATACAGTCTTCGCAACGGCTTGTACTGCCGATCATCAATTTTGTTCTTGCTTCGGTAATCGGGAACAACCTTGTGGGGAAGGCGGACGTCAGCGGTTCCCGTCAGGGAGCGGCTTAGAAACGGAGTATGGGCAATGAAAGTTCCGCAAGACACAACGGTATTACTTCAGGACCAGCAGTCAGGGCGTTCCCGCTGGCTGAGTTTCTGCCGCCCCTTGGAGATTATAGCGACTGTTGAGCCTGGCGAAGTCATGCAGTGTCTCGAACAGATCGAGGCGCGCGTGGAATCCGGATTGTATGCGGCCGGCTTTATAAGTTATGAGGCTGCCCCGGGATTGGATCCGGCATTGAAAACACATGCGCCCGCCGGCGTGCCCTGTCTGTGGTTTGGTATTTTTAATCGGTATGACGAGGTTGAGCCGCCCGATGCCGGTTCGGGGGGGTATTTCTCGTTTGACGAGTGGGAACCGTCCATTTCTCGTGAGGAATACAGCCGGTCAATCGAAAAAATTAAACACTATATAAAGGAAGGCGATACCTATCAGGTCAATTACACTTTCAGGCTCAGGTCGAAGTTCAGCGGTGATTCGCTCCGGCTGTTTGCGCGTCTTTATCAGGCGCAGCAGTCGCGTTATGCCGCCTTCATTGATCTGGGGCGTTACAAGATTTGTTCGGTGTCGCCGGAAATTTTCATATCCCTGGACGGCAAAACCATTCTGTCCAAACCGATGAAAGGTACGATTAAACGCGGTTTGACTACCGAACAGGACCGACAGAATGCCGACTGGCTGTTTTTATCGGAAAAAAACCGCGCCGAGAACGTGATGATCGTCGATATGATTCGCAACGATATCGGGCGAGTCGCCGATAACGGCACGGTCAACGTACCCAAATTGTTCGAGATCGAAAAGTACCCGACCGTGAATCAGATGACTTCAACGGTCACGGCCGAAACGTCCGCGCCGATCGTCAGGATTCTGGAGACCATGTTTCCCTGCGCATCAATCACCGGGGCGCCGAAAGTCAAGACAATGGAGCTCATCAAGGAGCTTGAACCCGATCCAAGGGGGATATACACCGGTTCAATCGGCTATATCGCGCCGGGTCGTAAGCTTCAGTTCAATGTCGCCATTCGAACTGTAGTGCTGGATATGGAAAGACAAGTCGCCGAATATGGTGTGGGCGGTGGTATTACCTGGGGTTCGGAGACGCTGTCCGAATACGCCGAGTGCGCCGCCAAGGCGGCAGTCCTGACACACGCCCGTCCCGAGTTCGAGTTGCTGGAGTCGTTGTTGTGGGATCCCGATAAAGGCTATTTTCTGTTCGATGAGCATTTGGAGAGGCTGCAAGACTCAAGCAACTACTTCGACTTCCAAATCTCGATTCGGACGATTCGTGAAAAGCTTGACGCGCTTCAACGCCAGCTTGACAACGTGCGGCATAAAGTCCGGCTGTTGATTGCCCGAGACGGAAAGATAACTCTGGAGGCCAAGCCGCTGAATTCGATTGTGGGGACACGCGTTTCACTCAGCAAGACACCGATCAAAACGGATACTCCCTACGTTTACCATAAAACCACTAACAGGGCGGCGTATCTGAAAGTGATGTCTTCCAATGCAACAGACAACGATCTTTTTCTGTGGAATGACGACGGTTGCATTACCGAAACCACGATTGCGAACATTGTTATCGATGATGGCGATGGTCGCCTGGTAACGCCTCCGGTCAGTTGCGGACTGTTGGCCGGAGTTAAAAGGTTTTTGCTTTTACAGCACGGCATTGTTTCGGAACAGTCGATATCGGTCGGGCAATTGAAGAATGCCGAACATGTTTACCTCGTCAATTCCGTGAGGGGGTGGATGCGGTTGGTGCGGGAAAGTGACGACACATGGCGTGTGCTCGACGAGCAGAACTATGGATTGGGCCCTCCACAAGGAACTTTGTCCGAAACCAAAAGCAAAGGAAAGGGTCTGGTCGGAACGGAAAGCTGAAACTTATGTTCATCGGGGTGGTAATGTTTTTGGGTTTGTTGCAAACGAAAACCGTAAGTGATTAGGAGATAAGAAAGCATGAATTGCGAAAGCTTGATAGAGGTAGTCAAGCAGAATGTAGAAGTTGAGCCGGGCAGAGTGCCTTACAGATTTCTGGTGGATGACGGCCGGGAGGAAAGCTTGTCATATGCCGAACTGGACAACGCTGCAAAAATCATTGCTGCCAACCTGCGGGCGGGGTGCCGTCCGGGCGATCGCGCTTTACTACTATTTCATCCCGGGCTCGAATATATTAAAGCTTTGTTCGGGTGTTTTTATGCCGGCGTGGTCGCGGTGCCGGTCTATCCTCCGACCAATCAACGTAACAGCGAACGAATCAAACTGATTGCCGACAACGCGGGCATCAGCATTGCGCTAACCGATAGCAGGCTGTCGGACAGAATGCAACAATTTTTCGATACCCCCGATTGGCTCATTGTAGACAAACCCTTGTCGCTTACGGCTTCCGATTATTCCGAATATCCTTGTTCCGCCGGATCGCTGGCGTTTTTGCAGTATACCTCAGGTTCCACCGGCAACCCGAAAGGCGTGATGCTCAGCCATGGAAACTTGTTGCATAATGCCATGATGACCGCAAAAGCCATGAACGTTAATCGGTCAAGTGTTTTTGTTAGTTGGTTACCGCCTTATCATGACATGGGGCTGATCGGAACGATGCTGGAACCGTTGCTTGAGTCGGCGGAAATGGTCCTCATGTCCCCGGCGGCGTTTGTGCAAAGACCGTATCGCTGGCTGAAAGCTATTTCCGACTACCGGGCTACTATCAGTGGCGGGCCGAATTTCGCCTACGATTTGTGCGTGCAGAAAATCAGCGAGGAGCAGAAAAGTTCTTTGGATCTTTCATGCTGGCAAGTGGCGTTCAACGGTTCGGAGCCCGTGCGCCGCGAGACGCTGGACGCATTTGTATCCGCATTCGAACAATGCGGTTTCAAGAGAAAAGCTTTTCATCCCTGTTATGGGATGGCTGAAACAACTTTGATTGTAAGTGGCGGCGGCTTGGAAACCGAGCCAGTTATAAAGCGGATCGACGCCCAGGCGCTGGAACAAAACATCGTGCTCCCTTCGTCCGACGGCGGCAAGGGTGGCATTGATTGCGTCGGGTGCGGGTGTTCGATGGTGGATCAGGGCGTTCTGATAGTCGATCCGGAAACAGGGGTGCCTTGCCCTCCCGACCGTATCGGGGAAATCTGGGTGGCCGGAGATAGTGTGGCACAGGGCTATTGGAACCTTTCCGAAGACGAGGCCAATCCCTTTGGTGCGTATCCCGTGGATTCTGATCGCGGCCCGTTTCTCAGAACCGGCGATTTGGGTTTCATGGACGACGGCCAATTATTTATCACCGGGCGTCTGAAAGACCTGATTATCCTGAACGGCCGCAATCTATACCCCCAGGATATAGAGCGTTGCTCCTGGAAGAGCCATTCTTCGCTGCGACCCAACGCGACCGCTGCTTTTTCATGCGTTATCGAGGGTGTGGAGGAATTGGTTGTCGTTCAGGAACTGGGCTTTAGAAACAAGGTGGGGACAGAGTCGATTCTTTCGTCCGTCCGTCGCGCTATCAGCGAGGAGTTTCAGGTGCAGCCCTATGCGATTGTGCTGACCAGGCCGGGAAACGTGCCTGTGACTTCAAGCGGCAAAATTCGCCGCCGGGAATGCAGGCGCCTCTACGAGAGTGGCAACATTAAGCAGGAAGCGTTGTGGTTGAGAGATCATGATGAATTTGCCGAAGCCTTCGATTCGGCGATAGCAGTGCCGGATGTGGAAGGAAAGCAGAACAATGTCGGTATGCAAAACGCTGTTGAGGCCGGGCTGAGGCGTATCTGGGCCGAACTGCTGGCACTGGAAACCGGCGCTATCGGCATCGACGATAATTTTTTCGATCTTGGCGGCTACTCCATGCTCGCCGTCCAATTGCAACGGAATATCAATAAATACTTTAATGTGAAT
>DASVCP010000129.1:0-4231 GCA_036381555.1 Gammaproteobacteria bacterium | reverse complement strand
ACGGTGTATTCACGCCTGATGTACTCGTTGACCAGCGCCAGGCCGATGCCGCGGTTGGCGCCGGTGATCACGACAGTTTGATTCATATGTCACCTCCTTGTATCAAGAAACTAGAACCCAGGTTCTAAAAAACGATTCTATGATTACTGCCAGTCCAGGCGTGCCAGCAGCCAGTCATCGCCGTACTTCTGCCACTCGCCTGAAACGTTGATCAGGCGGCCATTTTCCGGAAGCAGGCGGTCCGTGCCCGTCAGAAGCACCGACCCCCGCATCTTTGCACTGTAAGGATCATACTCGCTCACTTCAATGTCCATCCGTGTAACAACAACATTGATTTTTTTGTGTCGGAGATAATACGCCAGCATCAGGCCTTGCAGTTCCCGTTTATCCAGCCTGTCGTTGCCCAGGAACTGTTCGGTCACGTAATCCAGCACTTCGCCGGTATCTTTGTTCTCCACCGCCTGCGCAATAGCCTTGATATTGGCCAGAATGGCTGCTTCCGGTCCGGTTTCCTCCGGTGAGCAGGCGATTATCGGGAGAACCGACAGGCCGAGAATCAAACCTCGCAGGCCGACGGAAATGGCTGGCATGATTATCCTCCGGGTTTCTGCCTGGATAAGGGCAGTGTAATGGATTTCACCGCTTTTAATAAACGATTCGTCGTCAGCCCGGTCCATAGTCTGTTGTAATTTTGCTAATCTACGCTTTTTTACCGATTTCATCATATGGCCCCGAATAGCCGAAATCCTCGTCGCCTGGTTGTTCCGATTGCTTTGCTGGCGGGGTTGATGCTGGGTTATGCCTTGGGATGGCTGCAACATCGTTCCCAGGAGCGTCCTTCGCCGGCGGAAGTGCGGTTGCCGGCTGTGGTTGCACCCGCGGCGGTCAATGCTGACGCCTCTGCGCCGGCAATCCTGCCAGTGCAACTGGCCGACGAAAACGATGTCGTCGTTGCATCGCCTCGGGGGCTGTTGCTGGCTCCCGGCGACCGGCTGGTGCTGCCGCTGGCCGCGTTGCATCATGCCCGGCATGGCGTATTTCGATTCGGTGGGCGGATATTGCCCTTGGGTGACGTGATGGGTATCAATGCGACCGCGGGGTTGGCGATTGTGGCGACTGATTTGCCGGCATTGGACAGTGGTTTGGTGCTGGACGATTCGGTGACGCTTTATCTCGGTCTCGAGCTGGAAATCCTGTCGATGGGAGAAGAGACTTTCGATGGTTGGGTGGATACCGCGGCACAGCAGAACCCGGGTGGCCAGATTGTATACGGCGTTCGTTCCCGGACTGTTCAACCGATCGGACTTACCCCGCTGACACTACCGGGAACCCGTGTCCTGGCCGGGCTGCTGACCGGGGGAGGCCTGGGTAATGATCTTTACGAAGCTGTTGACACCGCCGCCTTGACGGCGGTGGGCTCCCCGTTGCCGGGTCTTAAGACTTCCGTTTCGATTGCCCGCTTCAGTCAGGATTTTTTCACCCGCACCCCGGCGGGGCGCAAATTCAGTTTCAAATCCGCTGCCGCGCACGGTGATTGGCAGCAGATAATCCAGCTTGGACCGGCGCTGCTGTCAATGTCGGCCGGCGATGCAGAGGTGGCGGAAATCCTGGAACATGCCTATCTGGAACGGGTGAAGACAGCGCTTAACAACCGCGACGCTGCCTTTGCCTTGCAAATACTGGATACCGCCGACGCGGTGTTGCCGGCGAGCGCCGCATTGGCCAACGCCAGGGCCAGCAGTCTGCATCTCGGCAATCGTCACATGGAAGCGCTCGAAGTGCTGCATCGCGCTATAGACAATGGCATCGCCGACAATACGACTTATGCGCTGGCGCAGAACCTGGTGTTGATGCTGGTTGAGGGCGAGCGGTTAAGCCACGATGAAAAGCAACGTTTGCTCGAACAGGCGATCCTGCGCGAGCCGGCAGTTGCGTTTTATCACGCTAGGCTGGGAGAGTCGTTTTACCGGCAGGGCCGCTACGCCGAAGCCCTGACGCAACTGAATTACGCCGCGCAGCTCGATAGTGGACTGCACGACGAATTGCAGGCGCTGATGAACAACGCCAGAGCCCGCTTGCAAACCCCGGGCCGGGTCGTAGTGCCGCTCATGGGTGACGGCAACGCTTATTATATCGATGTGGCCATTAACGGTGCGCCGCGGCGCCTGTTGCTCGATACCGGCGCGACTTTTACCACCTTGTCCACGTCGCTGGCGAACGAGTTGGGGTTGGCCGTTCCGCGGGATACGCCACAGGTGCGGCTGTCGACCGCTAACGGCGTGATCAGTGCGCCCATGATCACCGTCGACACCATCAGTCTCAATGGCGCCACAGTCGCCAATCTTGACGTGGTGGTTCTCGACAATATAGGTGGCAACGGACTGCTGGGTTTGAATTTTCTCAATAACTTCAATATCGACATCGACCAGGCCAACGCCGAAATGACCCTGCGACGGAGATAAAACGTAGGGTGGGCACCGCCCACCACTGGGAGAAGCTCTGTGTAAAACAGATTAAATAAAGGAAATGGTGGGCAGTGCCCACCCTACTTCTATACTCAATGCTGTAGGGATAATATGCTCGACTACACTGAATACACCAAAATCCTGCTTGGCCTGATCGCCATCGTGAATCCGTTGGGTGCGGTACCGATTTTCGTGGCATTGACTAACGGCGCGCAGGAAAAGGAACGCAAGGCGATTGCGCAAACGGTAGTGATTACCGTTACCCTGGTGTTGCTGGCGTCGTTGATGATTGGGGAGGTATTGCTGAATTTTTTCGGCATCACGGTCAACTCGTTCAGGGTCGGCAGCGGCATTCTGATATTTCTGATGGCCGTTTCCATGATGCAGGCGCGCTTGAGCCGGGTGGTGCATACCCGGGAGGAAGTGGAGGAAGGCGAGTCGAAGGAATCGGTGGCCGTGGTGCCCTTGTCGTTGCCGTTGTTGGCGGGACCCGGCGCGATCAGCACCGTGATTCTTTATTCAAACAAGGGCTCGGGATTGGGTCATTATCTTTTCATCGGCCTGGATATCCTGTTGTTGGGATTTTTGTTATGGGTGGTTTTGCAGTCCGTGCCCTGGATCACCCGCCACGTCAGCCAGACCGGTATCAATATATTCACCCGTATAATGGGATTGATTCTGGCCGCGATCGCGGTGGAGTTTATCGCCGCCGGCATTAAAGGCATCTTTCCGGGACTGGCAACGTGATAATCATCACAGGAAATAACGACATGAAACTATTATGTGGAATTTTCATCGCTTTTGCGGTTCTCATGGTTAACGGCTGCGCCATAACCAAGATAACTCAAGACAAGCAATCCGAATCTGAAAGAGCCAATACCATGTTCGACGAGATGTACATGGAGCAGCTCAGGCGCAGCCCTGAGTTGCAGACGTCGTTGGGTATCAAGTGGGATTACGACAAATGGGACAATTTGACCGAAGCGTATGTTCGTGAAACCCACGAACTTCATAAGGCGCAATTGGCGCGGTTAAGCAGGTTGGACCCTGCGAAACTCGATGAGAAGACGCTGATCAGTTACCGACTTTTCAGGCAGAACCTGGAAAACGCAATCGCCGATTTCAAGTGGCGGGATCATGACTATCCCGTCAACCAGATGTTCGGCGTGCACTCGAACGTGCCTTCGCTGCTGGTTAATCAGCACCGTGTGGCTTCCGTGGAAGATGCCGAAGCCTATATCGCCCGCTTGAATGCCGTACCGGCGTTGTTCGACCAGTTAATAGAGGGCCTCGACCGCCGTGCCGCCAAGGGCATCATTGTGCCGGAATTCATCATCCCGTATGTGATTCGGGATTGTCGCAACATCATCACCGGTGCACCCTTCGAAGAAGGCGGGAACAGCGTTTTGTTGGCGGATTTTCACAAGAAAGTTTACGGGCTCGACATGACGGAAGATCAAAGACAACGCCTGCTCGGGGAAGCTGTCTCCGCGCTGGCGCAAAAAGTGGAGCCGGCCTACCGTAAACTGATTGCGGAACTGGAATCGTTGGCGCGGCGGGCGGATGCACGGGCGGGCGTGTGGAAGTTGCCGGAGGGTGATGCGTTTTACGCTGTTGCCCTGCAACGCACGACCACCACCGGGTTATCCCCCGGTGAAATCCACGATATCGGATTGAAAGAGGTTGCACGTATCCATGAGGAAATGCGCACTATCATGAAGCAGGTGGAGTTCGAAGGAGAACTCCAGGATTTCTTTGAGTACATG
>DASVCP010000128.1:0-16595 GCA_036381555.1 Gammaproteobacteria bacterium | reverse complement strand
GCACTACCCTGTCAATTTCGCTTTCTTCCAGGAGCCTGATCGCCTGGTCGGCGGAGTTGGCGACAAGAGCCTGATGCCCCCGTTTGCCGATCGAGCGTGCCAGGGTGTCCGCGAATACCGCGTCGTCGTCAATAATCAGCAATGCCGGCTTGGCGTTGTTCATGTTGCCAACGGTAACGTGAGTTCGGTGCAGGTGCCTTTTCCCTTGCGGTTATAAATTTCAAGTCGGCCGTTAAACCGGCCGGCCGTGGCGTGACTGAGAAACAGGCCCAGACCGAGACCCTGGTGCTTGGTGGTGACAAACGGCTTGCCGATTCGGCCGGCCAGGGCGTTAGGCAGGCCCGGACCGTTGTCTTCGATGGTCAGTTTCAGTCGCGTGTCGTCCCAGTCCAGCGACACGTTGATGCATTCGCCGCTGGCATCAACCGCATTGTTTAAAAGATTCTGTATCGCCTGCGTCAGGGTGGGGTCTGTAAGAATGACCGGGGCGGGAGTTGCGGGTTTGATGGTCAGGGTATGCTCGGCATCGGGGCGCATGATTTTCCACTGATCGATCAGTTCGGTAAGGTACAAATCGGCGCGTTGCGACTCGCGGCTGTTACCGAGCGGCAGTTGCGCGGTTTGAGTAAGCTTGCGCAGCGTTTTCTTGCATACGTCCAGCTGTTGTTGAAGAAGGCTTATCTCGGCAAACAGGGAGTCATCGTGATTGCGTTCCCGCGCCAGATCCGCCAGGGTGACCGACATGGTTGACAGCGGCGTGGCCAGTTCATGGGCGGTGCCGGCCGCCAGTGTCGCCAGGCCAAGTATGTGTTCATTGTTGCTGATTTCCTCGCGCGTGTGCTGAAGTTGCTGTTCCTGGTCGCGAATCGCATGCGCCATTCGTACGACGAAATAGGTGATCAGCAACGCACTGACGACGAAGTTCAGCCACATGCCCAGCAAGTGCGGATTGAGAAGATCGGGCTCGCTATGATTATGGACCGGCGAGAGCAGTTCGAACGGAACATAATGAAACAGCATCAGGCTGTATGCGACCAGCGAAAGACCGGTGATTATCCAGGTGTACCGCCAGGGTAGAGTGGCGGCGGAAATGGATACAGGCACCAGGTAATAGGAAACAAACGGATTGTTGGCGCCGCCGGTAAAGTAAAGCAACACCGACAGGCCGACGATATCGATAAGCAAATGGCCGAAAAACTCGGGTTCCGTTACGGGCCAGGGTTTGCGCAGTCGATAAAGAGTGAGCAGGGTTAACAGGATGGCTGCGCCGATCACCGCAGCCACCGGCCGGTATGCCATCGGAACTTGCATTGCCCAATAAACGTAAGCGATAGAAGCGAACTGGCCGGCAAGAACGATTCCCCGGACGGTGCACAGCAGGGCGAGGTTGCGGGCGGGGGCCGCAAAATGAAAAGTCTTCTTTGAAATCGTATTCATGTCGTCGAAAGCCTAATCTACTACGGGGCTCGATCAGGGGCCAGTTCCGCGTCCGTATTTGTTAACGGTATTCAAACACGTTCATCAACAGACGCTTCTTTCCAATCGCCGGGTCGCAGCCCGGCCAGGGTATATGCCCCTACCGAATAGCGAATCAGTCGGAGAGTCGGCAGGTTCACGGCCGCGGTCATGCGCCTGACCTGCCGGTTTCGGCCTTCGGTGAGCGTGATCGACAGCCAGGCGGTCGGAACGGTTTTGCGTTCCCGGATTGGCGGAGTACGCGGCCAAAGGCCGGCCGGCTCGTCTATGCATTCGACGGTCGCCGGGCGGGTTTTGCCGTCTTTGAGTATTACTCCCCGTCGAAGTTGCCGCAAGGCGTCTGCTGCGGGTACGCCCTCAACCTGCACCCAGTAAGTTTTTGGCAGCTTGTATTTCGGACGGGTGATTTTATCCTGCAGTTTGCCGTCATCGGTCAGCAACAGCAAACCCTCGCTGTCCTTATCCAGGCGGCCGGCGGCGTAGACGTTTTTTATCGAAATGTAATCCGCCAGCGTTTTGTCGCCAGGTTCCCCCGTAAACTGGCAAAGCACGCCGTAAGGTTTGTTGAAGAGAATTAACCGAGCCAAGGATTTTCTGATTTACGCGGCCACCGCCGCCAACCAACGCTTACGACGAAATTCGCCGAAACCGAAATGTTCCAGTAACGTTTCCAGCAGGCCGGTTTCGCGCGGCTGTCGGTGCAATGCCTGGTGGTCGTCGGGCAGGTTGGCGTCGTCGACAATGACGGTAAGCTGCTTGGACAGCCTCGCTTTATCCTGGTGCTCCTCGAGTAGTTGCTGCGCGCGCTTGGCGCCGCGAAACTTCATGTTGCCGATTTGCTCGATATTGTCGAGCGTGTTTTCCAGGGTACCGAACTTGTTCAGAATTTTGGCGGCGGTTTTCAAACCGATGCCGGGTACGCCGGGGATGTTGTCCACCGCGTCGCCGGCCAGCGCCAGCAGGTCGGCGATTTGTTCAGGGTAGACGCCGAAATGATCGTACACGTCCTCGCGGTTCATGCGCCTGTTCCTGGCGTACTCCCACCAGTAGTCGCGGTGAACCAGCAATTGCGCAAGATCCTTGTCGCCGCTGATGATCATGTTCTGAAATCCGTGCCGCCGCATATGGCGGCTGAATGTGCCGATAATGTCGTCGGCTTCGTAGTGGTCACTGGCGAATTCGGCGATGCCCGCGGCGCGCACCAGTTCCCGGCAATATTGAAACTGGCGTTTCAACTCGGGGGGCGCCGGTTCGCGGTTGGCTTTGTATGCAGGATAAATGGTGTTGCGGTATGACGTTTCGAGGCTTTCGTCGAATGCGCAGGCGATATGCCGCGGTTGCTCGCGTTCCAGCAGGTTGAGCAGAAAATCGGCGAAGCCGTACAGTGCATTGACAGGATGACCGTCGAGGTCGGTGATCGTGTCGGGCACGGTGAACCAGGCCCGGAAAACGTAAATGCTGGAATCGATCAGGTATGCGCGCGGCTGACTTTGTTTCAAGAGCTGCATCCGTAAGTGTGTCAGCCGTAAGGATGCCGGATTTTTAGTGCTTTTGCACCTTTAATTTTAAAGAGATCTTAAGGAAGAGAGCCTTATTTATAAATTATTTAACCACGGAGGACAACCGCCAGGGATGGCGGAAGTGCAGAGAATGAAAGGAACAATTCTCTGCCACGGAGAGCACGGAGGAAAGAAAATACTTAAAAAATATGAACACTGATGTAATCTGTGAAGAGTTATAATATTTTTCTTGAAAATTATTTTCATTTTTTCTCTGTGCTCTCCGTGTCCTCCGTGGTTAGATTTCTTTTAATAATATTCAATCTCTCTTCCGTATTTTACTGGACCAGTTTGATTATGGTGCCGGGTTCTGGCTCGCCGTCGGGGTATTGGTCGTTCATCAGTCTCAGCCGTTCTTCCCGGTAGTTGGGGAAGGGCGTTTTCTTCGCTAATGACGCGTAGGTATCGCCGGGTTTTACCGTGTAAAGTTGAATGCGATAGGGCTTGGCAAGCTTGCGTTCCTTGTCGGTGAGGGTATGAAAACTCGTGGCGGTGGCGAGAAAGATTTCGTCAACGCGCGACAGATCGCCGTTGTCCCGGGCCAGGCCGGTGAACAGATAGGCGCGGTCGTCTTTGAATATCACCGTGAAACGGCCGGGGCGCCTGCCGATGTTGGTGTTTACTTCCGCGACCAGGGTATAGGCCGGCAGGCCGTTGATTTCCAGCGTCCGCGCCTGCTGTGATTGGGGATGACTGAGAATGCGCGTGAGGTATTGTTCGGGTGTTTCACGCTTGTCGAGGTCGTTGACGGTCAATTGCATAAACGCATTTTTGTCGGGACTGGTCATGATCAACTGCGCGGGTTGGTTGTCGATTCGCCAGTTTTCGGGCACCGCCAGAGCGATGCCGAGTTCAGAATGATAAAAGCTGCCGTTACGAACGATGCCTTGTTCGGGACTGTCGCCGAATATCATTCCTTCAATTGCCTTCAGGTATTCGAGGCGGTTGGAGCCGGCCGGAGCGTCGGCCTGGTATTTTTCGGCCGCGGCGATTACTTCCTGCAGTCGTTCATCGTTGCGGGGATGGGTGGCGAATACGCCATGGTAAGTCTGTGCTTCTTCGCCCTGATCCTTGGCGCGTTGTTTGGAAAACTCTTCCTGGTTTTTAAGTACCTCGATCACTTCGATCATGTTGTCGGCGTCATAACCGATGCGTGCAAGGTATTCGGCGCCAAGGCTGTCGGCTTCCAGTTCGTGCGCCCGCCCGTAGCCGCTGAGTAAGGCGCCGCCGAGGATCTGGCTGAGGTCGCCGATAGTCTGGGAACCGGTTTCGACCGCAAGGATGGTGGAGAAAATTCCGGCCACCGTGGCGGAAGCATGCTGACGCACGCCGTGTCGTGCGGTGACATGCCCGATTTCATGTCCCAGCACCCCCGCCAGTTCGGCTTCCGAATTCAGGTAAGCCATGATGCCGCGGGTGATATAAATATAGCCGCCCGGCAGGGCAAAGGCATTGACCATCGGACTGTCCAGCACCGTGAAACGAAAGATCAGGTCATCGCGGTGGCTTTTGCCGGCCAGCGCCTCGCCCACCCGGCTGACATAAGCCTGTAATGCCGGGTCCTCGTAGACGCCGTACTGTTCGATGATCTGGGGATGGTACTGTTTGCCGAGGCCGATTTCCTGCGTTTCGCTCATCAACACGAAATCGCGCTTGCCGGTGGCCGGATTCAGCGCGCAAGCCGTAAGCCATGGGAAAAGCAGTACGGCAACCAGTAAACGCATCGGGATTTGGCGGTCAGTTTGCATGCGGACACCGAATATTACGATATTAAATTCTTTGTAAGTCAGGGTGTCAGGATTTGCAAGGCGGTGGGGTAACGTATGCGGCTTAAGAACCTGCCTTTTTTATGATGTATCCGTCCGCGAACCTCCACGCGTTTGTTTGCCAGCGTTTTCAGAAATGTCTCATCGAAATACGGACGGTCCTCCGCGGCGATCTTGATCCGCAACTTCTGGTCGGAACCGGATTTGCCGACATAAATATAGTCGGCGTGCTGGTAACGCCTCACGCCCTGCACATCGCCGCGTACCACCCGGAAGCCGTTCGTCTTCCGCAATTGGCCGATCTCCACCGGTTTATAGCGGGATAACGCCCATAACCCGATGGGTCGGCCACGGGCATCGTTTTCAGCCTTTGCGTAACAGTTTGCATAGCGAGTGTTGGGCGGGACAACCAGCGTGGTTGCAAGCCCTTTTTGCAACAGCGCTTCGGAAAGATTGCGGTTATCGGGCAGGAAGACATGAGCCAGTTGGCGCTGGTAGGAATCAAAGAGTTCCCGGTCGTAATGAAGCTCGATTTTATTCCGGTGTTGCCAAAGCAGATCGCGGACATACTCGCGTGCGTCCAGGGCCAGCGGTTCGGCCGGATGGCGGTCATTCGCCAGTTCCGGAGTATCCACGCCGATTACGCGAAGCTTGCGGCCGTCCCGTAGAATGACAGTATCGCCGTCATGCACGCGCTCGACGGTAACCGGCTCGGTTTTTCCTTCAGGCAGGCAGGCGGCAGAGGTGCCGACGCCGGTTAAAAGGCCGAGGGTCAGGATAAAAATGCGCAAAGCGGGCGATTTTGATGGCGGACATATACCGCTCTTTGCGTCCCTGCATCGCGGCATACCGTCCATCCATGGACATATACCGCTCTTTGCATCTACCGCTCCTATGCATCCTGCATCCGCGGCATTAGCACATCCCTGTGCGTCCTTGCATCGCGGCATACCGTCCATCCATGGACATATACCGCTCTTTGCATCCTTGCATCGCGGCATTCCGTCCATCCCTGGACATATACCGCTCTTTGCGTCCCTGCATCGCGGCATACCGTCCATCCATGGACATAAAAAATGGCGCCAAAGCGCCATTTTCAGTGTGCCATTCGCCGAAGCGTGCCGGCGCATGTCAGTTTTTGCGGTAACGGCGACGGAACTTGTCAACCTGACCGGCGGTATCGACGATTTTCTGCTGGCCGGTGTAAAAAGGGTGGCAACTCGAACAGACTTCGACGTTCAGATTTTTACCGGCCGTGGAGCGGGTTTTAAAGGTATTGCCGCAGCTGCAAGTCACGGAGACTTCTTGGTAAGCGGGATGAATGTCCGGTTTCATGGGTGGTTTCTCTGGATCATGGCCTCTAAGGGGCGCACATGATACTGAGAACCTGTCGCGGCGGCAAGTCTTCACGATTGTGGATAACTTTGTGGATGAGATGGAGACAGGGGGCGGGAAAAATGGTTGACTGAGCCGCAGGAGGCGGGAAATCGACCAGCAACTGATATAAACCTATAATAATCAATAGCTTATATGGTCGCGCCGAGTCGGCTTAGCTGAGAAAAGCTGGGGATATGAGGAGGCCTGCTTGTGTATAAATTGGGATTTTTGTTTCGGAGCATTGCTACACTTATTCGTATTTCCAGTACATCGGACGCGGGGATGTCCGATCGGTGCGTCATGGGAGGAGCTGAGAAGTGTTTAAATGGTTGGTAGTTGCGCTTGTCGTGCTGTGTCTGGCGGGTTATGGGGTCTATCTGTATACCGGCAAGGTTCCCTGGGAGTTTGTTCCGGGAGTGTCGGACAGGCTCAATGAGCTGCCGTTAAACGAACTTACCGGGCAGGACCGTGTGTATAAATGGCGGGATGCGCACGGCGAGTGGCATTACACGTCGGAGTTACCCGGGGAAGGTGTGGAAGCTGAGGTGATAACACTCGATAAAAATACCAATGTCCTGCCGGGAGCGGGGGAGACGAACCGCTAGCGACAAGGCGTGATGAAGCCCTTTACTTCTGCGCCAGTGTCGCGCTGCGAATGCGGTCCAGCCGCAACACGCGGCGCACCCCGTGCTGATTGCGGGCCAGCATGAATTCCGAATGCCGCCGGGTGCGGAGATCGTAAGGTTTCAAGGTTTCTATATGGTGCCGCCTGTTGCGGTCCACCCAGTTAACTTTCAGCGCCTGCCCTTTGAGAATGGCAAGCTCATAACCGGCATAGGTAGAGCAGTCTATCGGTGTATATTCCGGCCAGGAGATTCCCCTGGTTTTTTGCGGGTTTGATTCCTTGTCACTCATTTTCCTGCCTTAGGTTGATCTGTAAATCATGACTTTCCGGGTTCACGTGTATGTCGAAAACAATGGGAGCACAACATATCTGGCAATCTTCAATGTAATTTTGTTCCTCAACCGAGGGGTCGATCAGCACGGTCGAATGTTCGCCACAGTAAGGGCAATAAATGTCGATTTCTTCCAGTGCCCAGGTCATGGTCAGTCAATGAATTTCAACAATAACTCATTAAGGAATTGCCTGCCTCTGGCGGTGGGTTGTATGTGCGTGACAGTCCAATCGATCAGTCCTTCCGCCTGCGCGCTTTCCAGTACGGGGGCAATCCGGGAAACCGGCAGGCCGGCGCGTTCGTAAAACAAATTCGGTTTGAATCCGGCGGTCAGTCGCAGAGCGTTGAGCATAAATTCGCTGACCAGTGTTCCTTCATCGACTATTGTTTCCCCTTCGATGTGTGTTCGCTTCGTCACGTTGTTCATGTAGCGTTCAGGAAGCCTTTGTTTCCATGACCGCCGGACCTGCTGTTCCTGCAGCATGGTCAGTTTTTGATGAGCTCCCGCGCCAATGCCGACATAGTCTCCGAAGTGCCAGTAATTCAGGTTGTGTATACACTGATGACCCTCGCGCGCATACGCCGAAATCTCGTACTGAGTATAGCCCGCTTCCGCCAGGCGTGCCTGGCACCGCAGCTGCATATCCCAGATGCGGTCGTCATTCGGGAGTGTCGGCGGCCGGTGATGAAAGGCGGTGTCGGGTTCGATGGTCAGCTGGTAGTGGGAAATATGATCGGGTTCCAGGCTGATGGCGCTTTCAAGATCCGACAGTGCGGCATCCGCGCCTTGCTGCGGAAGTCCGTACATTAAATCGATATTGATGCTGTCAAAGCCCGCCAGTTTTGCCGCCTCCACTGCATGCATGGCTTCCTGTTTTCCGTGAATACGCCCAAGATTTTTCAACTGCGATTCCTGAAAGCTTTGAACGCCGATGGACAGTCGGTTGATGCCGCAGGATCGGAACTCGTTGAAGCGGCCTTGCTCCACGGTTCCCGGGTTGGCCTCCAGGGTGATTTCGATGTTTGGGAGCAGGTTAAGGCGGGCGCGAAGACCGCTCAACAAGTCGTCGATCGCCCCGGCGCTGAACAGGCTCGGCGTACCACCGCCGATGAACACGCTGATAATCTCCCGGCCCCAGATTTTCGGCAGTTCGAACTCCAGGTCGGCTAACAGCGCTTCCACGTAATGCGTTTCGGGTAAAGTCGAGCCGCTGACATGCGAATTAAAATCGCAATAGGGGCACTTTTTTACGCACCATGGAATGTGGATATACAAAGCCAGGGGTGGCGAGTGCTTAAAGTCGAGCATACGGCTGGTGTTTGAGCAGTTCAAGCGAAAACGACGCTTATATACTGCTGCTGTTTTGCAGGGATTCCAGAAAATCGACTTTACCGGGTTCCAGGTCGGGCTCCAGTCTGAACGGACTCACATTGGACAAGATACGCTGGTAAACGTGCACTCGATTCCGGCCGAGCCGCTTGGCCTGGTAAAGCGCCTTGTCGGCATTATGAACCAGTTCCAAAGGCGAGTTGACCAGCGATGGCGCGAGCGTGGCAATGCCTACGCTTACGGTGACGGCCGTTGAAACATCGGAGGTTTTGTGAGGTATGTTCAATTCTTCCACCGCCGACCGAATGCGCTCGGCCACGGTTATTGCGCCTTCCTGTCCGGTTGAGGGAAGCAGTACGGCGAACTCTTCGCCCCCATAGCGGGCGGTCAAATCGGCCGGGCGTTGCGAGGCGATTTGAACGGTATGCGCCACCTGTTTCAGGCAAGCGTCACCCGCCAGGTGACCGTAGGTGTCGTTAAAAGCCTTGAAACAGTCGATGTCCAGCAGCAATATCGACATGTGCTTGCCTTCACGCGCGCCCCGTTTCCATTCGTGGTTCAGGTTTTTGTCCAGAGAGCGACGGTTGGGCAGGGATGTCAGCGAGTCCGCCAGGGCCATACGCTGCAATTCCAACAGATCATCCGCAGATTGACGCTGCAGGATGCGTTCCCGGGTAATGTCGTTGAGTTTGCTATTGAGTTCCAGGAAACGGGCATTGCTTTTACGTTTGTCCAGGCAGCGCAGCAGAATCAGCGCCGGATGTCTGTCGGTGCGAAGCTGCGCGAGACATCCTTCCGTCCGCATCGCAACGATATCGCCCGTACTGCTGAGCAGATCGACCGCGCCGAGCACCATTTCGGCGGAACGAAAGCAGGCCCGCAGGTATTCGGCGGTCTTGCGCGGGGGGGTGTCGACAATGTCATAGAAAGACATATCGGCGTCTTCGCCGGCTTTGATGTCCAGAATGTGCAACGCGGCCGTGTTGGCGGCCACGACATTGCCCGGCCTGCCGAGCAGGAACATGGGTTCCGGCAACAAATCGGCAATGTCCAGGAAGCGATCGGCGCAAATCATGTCAGCTTTGGAAAAATTCCCGGCCTTCGGCCCGCGCGGCTTCAGCGGAATTTTTCAGGTACATAACAATGCGGCAGCAGGAATCGCCCCGGGCAAGAGACTTTTCGACGGAAACCTTCGCGTAACCCAGGTTCTCGGCGGCGATCACCGCCAGCATGTTGGACGTCATCGTGCAAAGTGAAGGCCGGTCAACGACATCTTTGCCGAAGGGGCAGGCACAGCCGGTGATGACAATTTTTTCTTCGTCTTCGTGGGTGACCGAAAAATTGCCGTTGATCTGTTTCTGAAGATCGATAAAGACCTCGGTGACATGTTGCGGGTTTAAACGCTCCAGCCCCATCGATTGCCGGTAAGTTTCGTTGATCTGTTCGCCCATACGTTGCGCGACGGTCGCGACAAAACCGTTCGATTCGTGCAAGCCAACCACGTCTTCCAGCGTACCCGTTATATGCCGGATAAATTTCCGCAGGAATCCCGTTTCGTTCAGCGCCGCGGGTGTTGCCCGCTCTCCTTGTTCGGCGTGCGCCATAATCGATTTGCTCTGAAGTTATTAATTGTTATTGGAATGACCAAGTCGGTTGCATTGATTGATCGGTGTGAACCGCGTCACAGAAGCCTCTTCAAAAAACGGGCCCGCAGATCAATCATCGCGCATGGAATGACGTGCATAAAATGTCTTATGCGGAAATAAAGGTCAAGTATTTGTTGAAAAGACCCAAAACTGTCAAAGTTATATCTAAATCAATTTATTGCGGTGACTTCGAGACAAACCACGCAAAGTTCAGCGTTTAACTTGCTGCAAAAAAGTCGCGTAAAACGCATGTGTTGCCTGGCCGCGATGGCTGATGCGATTTTTTTCCGCGGGATCCAGTTCGGCGGCAGTGCAAGATTTATCCGTCGGACGGAAAAAAGGATCGTAGCCGAAGCCACCGGTGCCATGTGGTTGATACGTAATAGATCCTTCCCAGGTTCCCTGGGTAATGAGTGGCATGGGGTCGTGGGCATGGCGCAGGAACGCGATGACGCATTGGTAGCGGGCGCCGCGTTTCGGTTCGGGCACGTCGGCAAGTTCGGCCAACAGTTTACGATTATTGTCGTCGTCGCTTGCGCCTTCGCCGGCATAACGCGCCGAGTAAATGCCCGGTGCGCCGTTCAAGGCATCCACTTCGATACCGGAGTCATCGGCCAGCGCGGGCAGACCGGAATGGTGGGCCGCGTTGCGGGCTTTGAGAATGGCGTTCTCGACGAAACTCAGACCCGTTTCGTCGATCGCCGGCACGTTAAAGGCGGATTGGGGGATGACTTCGATTCCAAGCTCGCCCAGCAGCGTCTGGAATTCGCGCAGCTTGCCCGGATTGCCGGTGGCAATGACCAGTTTTGCCGGAAGGAGGATCATCGACCGTCAGGCGGGGACATCAGGATGCCAGTGCCTGCCGTTGCAGTTCGATCAGTTCATTAACGCCTTTTTGCGCCAGTTGCAGCATGGACTGTAATTCGTCCATGCGAAAAGCATGTCCTTCCGCCGTACCCTGGATTTCAACAAATGCGCCAGCATCGTTCATAACGACATTCATATCGGTTTCGGCGGCGGAATCCTCGGCATAGTCCAGATCGAGGATCGGCGTTCCCTGGTAAATGCCCACGGATATCGACGCTATGGAGCCGTACAGGGGATTGGCGGTCAAAACTTTCTTGTCGAGCATTGCGCCAACCGCGTCACTCATTGCGACAAAAGCGCCCGTGATTGACGCGGTACGAGTGCCGCCGTCGGCCTGGATAACGTCGCAGTCGACGGTAACGGTGCGTTCACCCAGGGCTTTTAAATTCACCGCTGCCCTCAAGGATCGTCCGATCAACCGCTGAATTTCCAGGGTGCGGCCGCCCTGCTTGCCACGCGCCGCTTCGCGCAAAGTGCGTACATCGGTTGCCCGCGGCAGCATACCGTACTCGGCGGTAACCCAGCCCGAGCCTTTGCCTTTCAGAAAAGGAGGAACACGCTCCTCAACGGTGGCGGTGCACAACACCTTGGTGTCGCCAAACTCGACCAGCACGGAGCCTTCCGCGTATTTGGTATAGTGGCGGCTTAAACGGACTTCGCGCTTTTCATCGGCCGCACGCCCGCTGGGCCTGGTGACTGTTTGCATGTTATCGACGCTGGAAAATGGAACAGGGATTATAGCCCAGAATCTTGTGGGATAAGCGGGGTTTATCGGTTCGGATTTGATATGATGGCCGCTTCCAAATACCGCAGCAGAGACTGGACATGATCAGAAGCATGACGGCGTTCGCCCGGATTGAACGCAAGCACGATTTCGGCACCTTAACCTGGGAACTTCGCTCCGTTAATCATCGCTATCTGGATATCGGATTACGGCTGCCCGAAGACTTGCGCGGTATCGATCAGGCTGTCCGGGAAAAAATTTCCACCCGGTGCAAGCGCGGGAAAATCGATTGCAGCTTGCGGTATAAGCCGGAAACAGGGGTTAAAAACGAAAAAATCCAGGTGGACATGGACATGGCAAGCGCGGTGGTCGAGGCATGCCGGCAAATCGAGACACTGATTCGCGGCGGCCCCGCACTGCGGGCCATCGATGTTCTGAACTGGCCGGGCGTGGTCAAGGAAGCCGAGAAAGATTACACGCCGATTGAAGCCGTCGCGCTCGAACAACTGGACCAGGCGCTGGATGAGTTGTTGGCCACGCGGGAACGGGAAGGCGAACGCACGGCCGCGCAACTGTTGGAGCGTTGCGACACAATAGCCGGGCTGGTGGCGGACGTGCGAAAACGGCGTCCCGACGTACTCGACTACATACGCAACAAGGTTGAAAGCAAGCTTGCCGAAATGCAGGTCAACATCGATCGCGAACGCCTGGAGCAGGAACTGGTGATCGTCGCGCAGCGCATGGACGTGGCGGAGGAACTGGACCGGCTCGACACCCACATTACCGAAATGCGCAACGTGCTCGACAGCGACGAACCGGTCGGTCGCCGGCTGGATTTCCTGATGCAGGAACTCAACCGCGAAGCCAACACCCTGGGATCCAAGTCGGCCGATGCACAAACCACCAAAGCGGCGGTGGATTTAAAGGTGCTGATCGAGCAGATGCGGGAGCAAGTGCAGAATATAGAATAAGCATTTCATCGATCATCCCATGAACCTGTCCCAGGAGTTGTTGCTGTTCGGGGTGGGCGCATTCGCCGGCTATATCAACGTCATGGCCGGCGGCGGCTCGCTGCTGACAGTGCCGGCCATGCTGTTCATGGGGCTGCCCGCGCCGGTTGCCAACGGCACAAACCGCATCGCCATACTCGCCCAGTCGCTGGTGTCATGCGCCGTTTTTCTGCGCAAGGGCCTGGGCGAACTCAAGTTAAGCCTGACACTCGGACTGGCGGCGTTACCCGGCGCGCTGATCGGCGCGCTGCTGGGCGTGCGCCTGGAGGGCGTATGGTTTAACCGCTTGCTCGCGGTCATCATGATCGCCGTCATGCTCATGATGTTTTTTGAGCGCAGGACGATTACCAAAGACATAAACTCCGACAGTCGTCCGCGCCGCGTGATCCTGACACACGTATTGATGCTGGGTGTGGGTTTTTACGGTGGCATTATTCAAGTCGGTGTCGGATTCATTATTATGCCGATACTGCACAGGGTGATGGGGCTGGACCTGCTGCGTGTAAACATGCACAAGATTTTTTTGATAGTGCCTTTCACCGTGTTGAGCCTCATTATTTTCGCCGGACAGGCCGGCGTGTCGTGGACGGCCGGATTTTTCCTGGCGCTGGGCAACGCCCTTGGCGGCTGGCTGGGAACGCACATGATGATCAGCAGGGGTGAAAAAATCATCAAGGTTGTCTTTAATCTTGTGCTGGCCGCTTTTATTGTCAAACTGATCTTCTTCTCCTGACCGGGTTCCCCGCCGTACCGGTTCGGCATACAGGGCTTGAAATTTTCCCAACCGCGCCCATTTCTATAGCCAGATTCGGACATCTCCCGCCTGCTGACATTGGGGCGGGAGGGGTCCTTGATGTGGAAAATGAACGAATTTAAGGTGTAACTACTGGAGGATAAACCTATGAGCCTGATTCGATATGAACCCACCAGCCTGTTGTCGCAGTTTCACGACGAGGTCAGTCGGCTGTTCGACGCGCGGTTCAGTCCGACTTCGGAGTGGTCGCCGGCCGTCGATATTAAAGAGACGGAAAAGCAGTATGTGATTCACGCGGATGTGCCGGGTATTGATCCGCAGAGCCTGGACGTTACGCTGGAAAACGACATTCTGACTATCAAGGGCGAACGCCGCTGGGAAGATTCCGCGGAAAGCGAAAACTACAAACGCGTGGAGCGCGCGCGTGGCACGTTTTTCCGGCGGTTCGTGTTGCCGGATACGGCCGATGCCGATTCGGTATCGGCAAAAACCAGGGACGGCGTATTGGAAGTTGTGATCCCCAAACAGGAAAGAGTGCTGCCGCGCAAAATCAAAATCCAGAGTTAAGCGGCGGCAGGCGCGAGTTTAATTAACCGGGCCACCCGGTGCGAGCCGGGTGGCCGTTTATACTGCGAGGGTTTTATGAAAGCATTATCGGCGGCATACGCCGTTTTATTCTTTTACCTGGCGGCGCTGTCGCCGCTGTCACTCTATGCCGCCGCTTCGCCCGATGTGGCCGGGGCAACAAGCCCTCTGCCCAGCCTGGCGCCGATGCTGGAAAAAACAACTCCCGGCGTGGTCAATATCGCCACCCGCGGGACCGTACGCCTGAAAAGCAGCCCGCTGTTCGAAGACCCCTTCTTCAGGCATTTCTTCGACATGCCGCAACGGCCGTTGGAACGCCGGACCCAAAGCCTGGGCTCGGGCGTGATTGTCGATGCCGAAGAAGGCTACATACTCACCAACTATCACGTTATTGCCAGCGCCGATGAAATCGCCGTTACCCTGAACGACGGGCGACAGTTGACCGCCAAGGTTGTCGGCAGCGATCCGGATGCCGATGTGGCGGTGATCCAGGTGGAGGCCGAGGATCTCACCGCGGTGCCCTGGGGCAACTCCGATCAGTTGCGGGTGGGCGATTTTGTCGTGGCGATCGGCAACCCTTTCGGGCTGGGGCAAACGGTTACCTCGGGTATCGTCAGCGCCCTCGGTCGTTCCGGACTGGGTATCGAAGCTTACGAAGATTTCATACAAACCGACGCGTCCATCAACCCCGGTAATTCAGGCGGCGCGCTGGTGGATTTGAACGGCCGCCTGATCGGCATCAATACAGCCATCATCGGGCCGGCCGGTGGCAATATCGGCATCGGTTTCGCCATTCCCGCGAACATGGCCAGGCAAATCATGAACCAGTTGATCAAGCACGGCGAAGTGCGCCGCGGTCAACTGGGTATCGTCATTCAGGATTTGAATCCCGAACTCGCCAAGGCGTTCGGATTGGAAATGCAGCGCGGCGGAGTGGTGATCAGCCGGGTGGAAAGCGGTTCGGCCGCTGCCGAAGCCGGCTTGAAGCCAGGTGATATTATCACCGAAGTCAACGGGCAGAAGATCAAGAATTCCGCCGACATCCGCAACGTAATCGGTCTGCAACGCATCGGCCAGGTGGTCAACATGACGGTGATCCGCGACGGCAAGAAGCGAACCGTCAAAGCGGTGATCGCCGAACCCAAACTGACAGTCTTCAAAGGCGAGGAATTGCATCCCAGACTGGAGGGCGCGCAACTGGGCGCGGCTGACGTGGTGTTGAAGCAGGACGACGCCCGTGGATTGCTGGTAATGGAAATCGAACCTTACAGTCCGGCGGCCGCTTCAGGCTTGCGCCAGGGCGATATCATCACGTCCATCAATCGCCAATCGATCTCGAATCTGGAAGAAGCCAGGCGCGCCATCAAGAACGGCGGCCGCGGCGTGCTGCTGAACATCCAACGCGGCAACGCGGCATTGTTCATGGTGTTGCAATAAAAGCAGAATTCAGAATTCAGGAGCCAGAATCCAGAAGAATGTTTGCGACTGCACAGAATTTTTTATTCTGTCTTCTGAATTCTGGCTTCTTGTTATTTATCCTTGCTCTAAAAGTCGTCTCAGGTCGATCACCGCCGCGTTGGCGCGGGAGATGTAGGAGGCCAGCACCAGCGAGTGATTGGCGAAGAAGCCGAAGCCGCCGCCGTTGAGGATCACGGGGCTCATCACGGGTTGTTGCGTGGCTTCCAGTTCGCGGATGATTTGCCTCAGGCTGACCGTGGCGTTTTTCTTGGCCAGCACCTGATCGAAATCGATTTCCGCGGCTTTCAGAAAATGAATCAACGCCCAGGCGCTGCCGCGCGCTTCGTAAAACACGTCGTCGATTTCCAGCCACGGCGTTTTGACCATCACCACGTCCGGCTTGGCGGCTGCCTGGGAAGCACCCGGATCGCCGGCAAGGTCTGTGTTGATGCGTATCTGGCCGACGCTGGCACTCAGGCGTTGCGACAGCGAACCCAGACGCACTTCCACCAGCCTCAGCCAGTCGCTGAGGTTGTCGGCGCGGGCGAAAAACTCCGCGCGACGGGCGGCCTCGGGATTGGCCAGGCGGTGGAGATAACGTTCGAGCGCCTCGGTGCCTTCGCGATATTCGCTTTCGGTGGGCGGAAACAGCCACGATTCCGAGTCGAAGTTGAATTGCGGCTCGGCGATTTCCAGGTCGGGATCGGCGGTCGACTGGCTTTGCGAGCGGCTCATGTTGTTGCGCAAGGCCCGCGCCAGATCGCGGATCTGAACGAGCACGCCGAATTCCCAGTTGGGAATGTTGTCCAGCAACACGCCGGGCGGCGCAATGTCGTTGCTCAGATAACCGCCGGGCTTGTTTAACAGGGTTTCGGCCGCTTCGATCAACGTGGACGTGGTGATAAAGCCGGTCACCAGCGGCAGGTTTTCCCGTTCGGCCCGGGCCTGGGCCCGGTTTTCAACATTGAACATGTCCGGTTCGCGGCTCCAGTACCAGCCTATCGCCAGCAAAATCAGCGACGCAACGATCAATGTTCCGATAACGAATTTGGAATATGCACTTGTGGCGGGCATGAGCGGCTCCCTG
>DASVCP010000127.1:0-2363 GCA_036381555.1 Gammaproteobacteria bacterium | reverse complement strand
AAAGGCTTGATAATTGCTGTTACAAGTTTCATTTCGGGATCTCCCTTAAGGATCCGCCTACCGACAATTTTGCGCGGTACAACGGATACCGTTACACAATGGTCAAAAAATGTTTATGTTGATAAAAGACAAAGCCCCATTTGCACCCATCATGCCAACAGTAAAAAATGCAATAAAAACAATACCTTATAAATCAGATTTTGCAAAAAAAACCAAAATGCCCCGTTCAGGTGCATCATAATTGTGCGTAAAGCCATTTTTTGGTGCGGTCCGTCTTTGTTTTGTCCGAACGATGCAACGTGATAAATTCACCCTTCAATTTCTGCGAGAAGATTCCCTGTGATCGACAATAAATCTCTTAACGACCTGGCGGCCAAAATTGCATCTTTGTTGCCGTCCGACCTGGACACATTGAAGAAGGACCTGGAAAAAAATATTCGCGCCGGATTGCAAAGCGGCCTACAGAAACTCGACCTGGTCAGCCGCGAGGAATTTGATGTGCAGTCGGCCGTGCTCGCTCGCACCCGGGAGAAGCTGGAAACTCTCGAAAAGCGTGTAAGGGCATTGGAGGGCCCTGAAACGGGAAAGCAGCCTGATAAACCCGTGGATAACCCTTAACCAAAAACCGCCACCGAATTCGGAATCGCAGTCGCCAGGGGATTTGCGGAATGGATTTCGCCGGGCAAGCCGGTAAAATGTTTCCAAATTATTAGGGAAAATAGTCCGGAGGATCAGGAACATGCACCAAGCGCAACCTATCGAAGATTGGCCCGAGAATTCACGGGAAGCCGCCAAACTGGTCATTGATCAGTACGGTGAGCCCGACGAAATCACCGACACACAGGCAATATGGCACAAGCCGGGACCCTGGAAACGAATCGTGGCGTCAAAAGAATTCTATCAGCACAACTTCCCGGCTCCACATTTCGATTCCGTGGAGTCCGTTATCGATTATCACGTCCCGGTCGAAAAATTCACCGAATTGGCCGAGTTTGACGGCAGCATTATCGTCGAACGTACTGCCGGGGAAGTATCGGCGCGCTGCCATGATGAGCAGGCCAACTTTCTGGCCCTCAACCTAATGCATGACATTGTTACCGGAACCAAAACCGTTGAGGATGCCCGGAATTATTATGCAAAGGAATTTGCGGATTACCGCCGCAAGAAACCCACACCCTACATGGAAAGACTGCGATTCACTCCAAGTACCGGCGGCACCCGGGACCCCGACGTGCGAATTCTGTCGGATCAGGATCTTAAAGCGGCGGTTCAACAGGGCAAAGACCAGGAATAATCGAATTACCTCCATACAGGGTCTTGGTGGCGGGCCCGGGAGAGGGTACCATTACTGCACTGCCCGGACGATTTACCTCGAACCGTCCGGGCATGCAAACGGGCATAATTAAGTATTCCATCAACATGCAATGATTTTTCGCCCTGGGCAAGGCGAAAAACGCAAGAAAAATATAAATGACAAGGGAATTCATATGTCTTTAGCCGTGGTCTACAGCCGGGCGCTGATCGGCATTAACGCGCCGCTGGTTACCGTCGAAACCCACATTACTAACGGTTTACCCGCCCTCTCGATTGTCGGCCTGCCGGAAATGGCCGTGCGGGAAAGTAAGGACCGGGTGCGGGCAGCCATACTCAACGCAGGTTTCGAGTTTCCCATTCGCAGAATCACCGTCAACCTTGCCCCTGCTGATCTGCCCAAGGAAGGCGGTCGTTTCGACCTGGCCATTGCCCTGGGGATATTAGCCGCATCCGGACAACTTCGCCGCGCCTCGCTCGAGTCCTACGAATTTCTGGGTGAACTTGCACTGGGAGGCGATTTGCGTCCGGTCAAGGGCGGTCTGCCCACCGCCTTGCATTGCGGCAAAGCGCAACGGCAGCTGATATTACCTGAAGAAAACGCCAACGAAGCCTCACTGGCCGAAGCCTGTCCGGTACTGCCTGCCGGCCACTTGTTGACTGTCTGCGCACATTTATCGAACCGTGAAACGCTGCAGCCGTATCCTGCCGCCAGGCATGCAAAAGAAGTTAACTACCCGGTGGATCTTTCGGAAGTCAAAGGACAGCCACAGGCCAAGCGTGCGCTGGAAATCGCCGCTGCGGGTGAACACAACCTTTTGATGATCGGCCCGCCGGGCACCGGCAAAACCATGCTCGCCAACCGGCTGGCGAGCATACTGCCACCCATGGATGCCGACGCAGCCCTGGAAAGCGCCGCCGTGCTCTCAATCAGCGATGAAGGCTTCTCGCCATCGCGCTGGGGACAGCGGAGTTTTCGTTCGCCGCATCACACTGCATCGGCGGTGGCGCTGGTCGGTGGCGGTTCCAACCCGCGTCCCGGTGAAGTATCG
>DASVCP010000126.1:0-5526 GCA_036381555.1 Gammaproteobacteria bacterium | reverse complement strand
ATTCGCATTCACTAGCCGCGTGCGCGACTGTCACTATCTAACGATTCCCGTCGTTCTTCACTAATCGATGATTTACCTCCCTGACTCGCTTCAATAAGGCTTGAACTTTACAGATGTTGGAAATGGGCGCCGCAGCGATGCGAAAGTGTCGGCGCCTGTTACAAGCACCATGGGATGCACAAGGCAAGCCGATGAAAATTAAGAAATTTTATTTTTGGAATACTTGTTGCGTTGCTTGAGTTCCGACACAAAACATAGGAGGAATTCATGAAACGACTTAATCTGACCGGCGTTTTGGCGGTGCCGGTTTTTCTGTTGGCGAGCATGGGCGCGAAGGCGGCGCTGGTTCCCTGGTCGACGGAGTTGACGCCCGATCAGGAGCCGCACGAAATTGTCGGTCTCAGCGGTGACGAGATGGGGTCGGCCAGCGGCATGCTGGATACCGAGCTCGGCGAACTCACCTGGGATCTGCAATGGAGCGGCTTGACCGGACCGGCGTTTGCCGCACATTTTCATGACGCTCCCCCCGGCGAAGCCGGACCGATTGAGGTACCGATGTTTATGCTGGAAATGGGTGAAGGCACCACCGATGGACAAAACATGGGCAGCGCCATCATCACTTCGGAGCAGATCGCCGAGCTGTTGGCCGGCGAGTGGTATGTCAACGTGCATACACCGGACAATCCGGCAGGAGAAATCAGAGGTCAGGTAATGGCTTCGGTCCCCGGACCGGGCGCTATGATTCTGCTGAGTTTGGGACTGCTCGCGTTGGTATTGACAAGGCGCAAGTCGATCTGAAAGCCGGTCAACCCGTAAAAGGCTCCGCAATGTCGGAGCCTTTTGGTTTCAGTGAGAGCGGCTTTATGTCATGTGCGGATAAGACTCTCGTCTTTTGTAATCTTTGCAGTCCACGGAAATCGCCCGCGATTCTGTAGAGGATTAACGCAGCACAGCTTACACGGTTTTCGATGATTGTCTGTTGGTATATCAATTGCTCATGTATTCCAATAAATCCGGTCCGGGTCCAGGTGTTGACCTGGTTATATTTTTAAGAAGGAAAACACATTTTTGTAAGGAGCGCATGTATATGTTTTCACGCCTGATGCTTGCCCTATGGATCGTTTCCGCGTTGGCCGTTCCAACCGTGTCTGCGCAGCCGGCAACGCCGGCCGAATGCAAAAGCCAGGCGTTGCGTTCCGGCAATTACGGTAAGGATGTCATCTGGTTGCCAACCCCCGATGAAGTCGTGCACCGCATGCTCAAGATGGCGGACACTTCCTCGGATGACTTCGTGGTCGATTTGGGGGCGGGTGACGGCAATATCGTCATTACCGCGGCCAAGGAATTCGGGGCGCGTGCATTGGGCATTGAATACGAGCCTGAGCTGGTTGAATACGCCAGTTGCATGGCGAGGATCGAAAACGTGGCTGACAGGGTTGAAATTCGTCAGGGCGACATTTTCAAGGAGGATTTCAGCGAAGCGGATGTTGTCACTTTGTATCTGTTACCTCAACTGAATTTGTGTGTACGGCATCGCCTGCTGGAACTGGAGCCGGGCACTCGCGTTACTTCCCACGCGTTTTCCATGGACGACTGGATGCCCGACGAACAAAACGATGTGGATGCGAGAATCGTGTACCTGTGGATTGTTCCGGCGCGTGTCGGCGGCAATTGGAGTTTTCGCGATGAGGACGGCAATACCCGTTTTAATGTCAATCTGAATCAGGTTTTCCAGGAAATCGACGGCGATGCGATCGTCAACAATAACCGCTACCCGCTGGTCAACGCGGCCTTGAAGGGCAATCAAATTCAGTTTGAGTTTGACAACGGTCAGGGTGCAACACATGCATTGACAGGCTCCGTTCAGAACGGGCAAATCAAAGGCGTGCTGCAAACTCCGCGAGGCCGGATACCGGTTAGCGGCGCTGTCCAGGGCAGGCCGGTTACCGGTGAATGGGCCGCGATGGCGCCGAATTGCGCGCATTTTTACTCCCGTTGACCGTCGTGGAATGAACCGGCGAGCGCTGGAATTGCTGTGACGGGCGTCCCGCCAATCGACCCTTCGACTCCAAAACCCTTTCTGTCGGTGTATGAAGCGGTGTTTATCATCGCCGGTCTGGTGATCGGCGGCGGAATTTTTGCGTTTCCGCCGTTGGTTGCCGGGATCGCCGGATCGGTGGAATGGATGTTTGTCGCCTGGATACTGGGCGCGGTGCTGACGTTGATCGGTGCGTTATGTTACGCGGAACTCGCCACCGCTTTTCCCAACGCCGGCGGCGACTATCATTTTCTCACCCGGGCTTACGGCAGAAACGTGAGTTTTTTCTTTGGCTGGGCGCGCATGGTGGTGATTATCACCGGTTCGATTGCGTTGCTGGCGTATGTATTCGGCAATTATATGACGCAGGTGCTGCCGTTAGGCGCGAATTCACCGGCTATTTACGCCGCATTCACTGTTGTAGGATTAACCGCGATCAATGTCAGCGGGCTGCGCGAGTCGGCGCGCGCTCAAACCGTACTGACGTTGCTGCTGGTGGCCGGTCTGTTGTCCGTGGTGCTGGCCGGCATCGTTGCACCGGCATCGGCGACCAGCGAGCCGGCCAGCGCGGGAACCGGCGGCGGATTTGCCGCGCTCGGCACGGCGTTGATATTCGTGCTGTTTACCTACGGAGGCTGGAACGAAGCCGCCTATGTGTCTGCGGAAGTCAGGGGCGGTCCGCGTTCCATTCTGCGCGTGCTGGTGATTGCGATTATGGCGATTACCGCAATTTATCTTGTGTTTGTGTGGTCACTGCTAAACGGGCTCGGTTTCGAGAATCTCAAGTCCAGCAATGCAATCGCGGCCGATGTGGCCAGGCGGGCATTCGGGCCGGTGGGGGAAAAGGTTGTCGGTGCGTTCGTCGCGCTTGCCGCGTTGACGTCGATCAATGCAACCATGATCGTCGGTGCTCGCAATAATTACTCGGTCGCCAGGGACTGGCCGATCATCGGTTTTATGCATCGGTGGAATGACGCCCGCAACGCGCCCGTGATCGCGTTTCTGGTTCAGGGCGCCATTGCGCTGCTGCTGGTGTTGTTCGCCGCCTTCGAGCGGAACAGCGTTCGGACCATGGTTGAATTTACCGCGCCTGTTTTTTGGTTCTTCTTTATGCTGGCCGGCATTGCGCTGTTTGTGTTGCGCTACAAATACCCTTATATACGCAGGCCGTTTAAAGTGCCGTTGTACCCGGTACTGCCGCTGATCTTTGTCTGCACCTGCGCCTATCTTCTCTACAGCAGCATAAGTTATGCCTATTCGCAGAACGCCGTACAAGTGTCCATGTACGTCATGGCAGCCGGCCTTGTGGCGTGGCTTATCGCCAGGCTTGGGGGGCGCGGAAAGCAACTTGCCCGATCAGGGCTGATCAAGGCCAAAAAGCCGTTTTTGTAGGCTCCGCTTTCGGGGTGAAGTGCGACTGGCGCATAAAAACCCCACAATATATTCTCGCCGTTTTCACATAGTCACCAACCTTCCGCCGCCTCCTTTTCCGGGAGCGGCGTGAGAACGGCACGTTTTAAAAACATCCAATGATTAATCGGCTTGGGATTGACAAAAAGGATGAAGCCGGCTAAATGAAGGGCTTCGGGCTATTTCCGATACGTGAGCGCTTATGAAAAAGATCCTTGCTATCGTTTCCTTACTTTCCGCTTCGCTGTCCGTGCAGGCCTGGATATGCGCAAAGCCGGCGGTGATGTCATGGCGCTGTTGGAAGCCAAAGCGCATCAATACGTATTGACGGTCACCGGCTTGAATACCTGCATCCTACAGGTGGGCGCGGAAGGAGTGAAGTACCTCGAGCTGAAATAATTCTTGGATTGCCGAACAGGAGGGAAGCGTATGGACGAACTGCAGGGCAGTGTGGGGCGCGGCGGACAAAACCGGCCTGAAGACGTAAAGCGGGTGCAGCAATATTTGAATCTCGCCGGTGAATCGCTGGCGATGGACGGTATCGCGGGACCGGCAACGATCGCGGCCATTGAACGCTTTCAACGCGAGGTCGCCGGTTTCGCCAATCCGGACGGGTTGATCGAACCTTCTCGTGCAACCTGGGAAGCCCTGCAGGCATTCGCGAACCGACGCGACGAACTGTCGGGTAGCGTGGGCCGTGGAGGACAAAACCGGTCCGAGGATGTAAAGCGGGTGCAGCAGTATCTGAATCTTGCCGGCGAATCGCTGTCTGTCGACGGCATCGCGGGGGCGCAGACGATTGCCGCCATCGAACGTTTTCAGCGCGAGATCGTCGGTCTCTCCCAACCCGACGGCTTGATCGAACCCGGGCGGGCGACATGGAAGGCACTGCTTGCGTTCCCGGAGAACGGGCACGAGCCTCAACCGGTGGCATGGGGGGCGCGCGTACCGGAAGCGTTTAAAGTCAAGCTGGTCGGTATCGCCGACAGGCTTCGCGTTGCGCCGGATTACCTGATGGCGTGCATGGCGTTTGAAACCGGCGAAACGTTCGATCCGGCGATTAAAAACGCCGCCGGCAGCGGCGCAGTGGGTCTGATACAGTTTATGCCGAGTACCGCCAGAGCCTTGGGTACAACGGTTGAAGCTCTCGCGCGCATGACGGCACTGGAGCAGCTCGATTATGTCGAAAAGTATTTCAAGCCCTACGGCGGTAAACTCGATACGCTGGAGGATGTCTACATGGCGATTTTGTATCCGGCGGCCATCGGCAAACCCGCTTCCCATGCTCTGTTCAAGTCAGGCACCGTCGCCTATGAACAGAACAAAGGACTGGATGAGAATCGTGACGGCAACATCACGCTGGCCGAAATTTCGGGCAAGGTCAGGGCCAAATATGAGAAAGGCTTGAAGCCGGGGTTCAGGGGGTAAGGCATGACGCTATTCGCGCGCATCGTCGTATTTCCAGTGGCGCTGGCGTTTGTCTGCGCCTGCAGCGCCGTTGAACATTGGCGCGGCGATTACCGATACGAAGCCGCGGAAGGGCAAACGCGGGGAGGAACGCCGATTGTGGTGGAATATCAACTGCGCATCGGCGAACAAGCCTGCCGCCTCGATATCGACGGTTATCAGGTCGACGAAACCATCGTGTGTGATGCGGTTGCCGGCAGGACGCAACTGGAGGTCCGCTTTAAATCCTACCCCGGCGGTTCGCTGACAAACGTGTACGACGTGCAGGTTTATAAGCCCGGAGAACCGTTGTTTGTGTTGTCGAAGCGTAAGGGCAGGCTGGTGACGCGCTGGAAGTCGATGTACCCCGGCGAACAACCGCCGCCCGACGGATTTTACTTTGTCCGGAAGTAGTGTTTATGATTTGAGCTCCTCGCCGAGGCCGCAATGGAAACATATTTGAATAATCAAACAAGATATTTGCTTATTGTGGGTATCCTGCTGGCCGGCGTTATCGGCGTTATGATGTTGCCGGCGATACCACAAGACCCCGCATATCATGATTTCGGCGCGGCGCTTCCCGTATTCGGAATCCCGAATTTCTGGAATGTCGCATCCAATATTCCGTTTGC
>DASVCP010000125.1:0-7594 GCA_036381555.1 Gammaproteobacteria bacterium | reverse complement strand
ATGTCGATTACTTTTCAAGTTTGCGCATATGATTTCCGTGCATTCGTTTTTTTTGGAGGATAAGATGAAGTCTAAATGCTTTGTGAAATGTCTTTTGATTGCCATGGTTATGAGTTCAGGCGCATTGGCTGTGGAGCAAGGGCCTAATACGACAGTTGAATATATTTATAGCCGTACGGACACGGGGAAGCCTTTTATAAATTTCGCCGACGGAGGAATGCCGGGTTGTTATGCAAACAAGGGAGGTTATTTGTCTCTGGTCGATGAGAAAGGGACGGACAGGACCTATTCGTTGTTACTTTCCGCTTTTATGTCCGGTAAGGCAGTTCGGGTTTACTATCATTTTAATACCGTAGAGCCTGGCTACAGTGGGTGGGGGCTTTGTGACATTGAAGCGGTTGCCATTTACGGTGAGAGCTGATCGTGAATTAAATATGACGATTTTTCTGGGGCAATTAAGAGAAATTGTCCGTGTTGATTGTGAAGTATAAAAATCAAGGGGGCTGCGAATGTTGATAACTGTTCGATTTTTTGCGTTTCTTATCTTAAGTGTCTTTGCTTTCACCGCTTTCGCGGATTGGCATACCGGTACGGTCAGGCATCTTGCCGTGGGGTATGACGGGGTGACGGTCACCTTTAAGCTCGATGGCTGGGTCCGGTCGGACTGCACCTGCTACGGGCCGTGGCCGAGTTTGATGTGTTTGAACAGTGCTCGCGAGGCGCACGATTTTGAAAAGGCGCTGTTGTTGGCGGCGCGTGCGAGAGGCAGTGTTATTCGGGCGAACATTGATGAAAGCACCTGCCAGGTTAAGGCGATTTATGAGGCGGATTGAGGGTAGAGTAGCAAGCATAAGGGGCTTAAGTGCGAAGGTTGACTGGTGAGTAACGGCATGATATACAATCCATCAATGTATATCTTCAGGGGAATTAAACATGCAGGTCTCAAAATGGGGCAATAGTCTGGCAATCCGGTTGCCCAGCTCGGTGGTGGAAGCGCTGCAATTGCATGAGGGTGACGATATCGAGGTGGTCATTGCCGATGAACGTGTTTTTCAGGTGAGAAAAAAACCCGGCAAAGACGCTTTATTGGCGCGGTTACGACAGTTCCGGGGCAAGTTGCCCGCCGATTTCAAGTTCGACCGGGATGATGCCAATGTCCGGCCCTAAGGCATTCATTGATACGAATGTTTTGCTTTACCTCTTGTCGAGTAACACGGAGAAAGCCGATCGGGCAGAGGCTATTGTTCAATCGGGTGGGTTGATCAGTGTGCAAGTCTTGAATGAAGTTGCCAGCGTGGCGTGTCGTAAACTCGCCATGGCGTGGACGGAAATCAACGAGGTGTTAGCACTTATCCGATCTTTATGCGAAACCGAACCCTTGACTGTTGAAACGCATGAAAAGGGAATACAGATTGCCGAGCGATACAAATGGAACGTTTACGATGGAATGATTATCGCGGCGGCGCTTCTTGCCGAGTGCGATATTCTGTATTCCGAGGACATGCAAAATGGGCTATTGATCGACGATAGACTTCGAATAAAAAATCCATTTACCTTCCCAACACCTCTTTAACCATGCCTGAATTAGGCGCTACTTCCCCTGCCAGTCTGGTTTTTGGGTCTTCGTCGAGGTTAGAAGCTTATGTGGATCTTGGGCATCGCAAACCGTCGTCATTCGAAGGCCGGTTTGAATTGTCAGGTTTTTGGGATTTTCCCTGCCGTTCCTCGTCGACTATTTCACAACCGGGAAGTTTTGGGTACACTGAGTTAAATTTCCTGTGCGAGGAAACTGTTATGTATGCGATAGAATTTGAAGCCGATATTGAGGAAGGGGTTCTCCATATCCCCGAAAACTATCGGAGCCCCGGGAAGGTCCACGCCAAGGTTATTATCCTCACCCAGGTGGAGCAGCGTGAGCGCCATTTTAATCCTCAGGAATTTTATGGCGTTGCTCATGAGTCAAAAGAGGAGATCGATACCTATCTTGCAAAGACCCGGAATGAGTGGTCCTGATGGGCTACTTAATCGATACCAATGTTGTCATTTATTATTTTAACGGTTTAATTCGCGATGATTCTTTTCATGATCTGCTGGCAAGCAGTTTCAACGTATCGATAATCACCAAAATAGAATTTCTGAGTTGGGATAAGTTCTATTCCAACCAACACCTTTATAACAAGGCTAATGCGTTTATGGGCAATGCCAATGTTCTTGGGTTGTCCGATTTGGTGGCGGAAAAAGCGATCGGGCTTCGGCAGCAGTATAAAACCAAGACGCCTGATGCGATTATTGCGGCTACTGCGCTGGTGCATGGTTTATCCATAGTGACCAACAACATTGATGACTTTAAATGTTTTGGGCTGGATATATCCACTGTTAGCGTATGATCGGCAGCAGTCTCCCTGGTTTTTGAGCCTCCGCCGGGGTTAGAATACGGACCCCCGAATCAGCGGTTATTGCAATGCCTAAGATCTATATCAAGACCCACGGTTGCCAGATGAACGAATACGATTCCGACAAAATGTCGGATGTGTTGTCGGCGTCGCACGGCTTGCAGAAAACCGACAATCCCGAGGATGCCGATGTGCTGTTGCTGAATACCTGCTCCATCCGGGAAAAGGCCCAGGAGAAGGTGTTTTCGGAACTGGGGCGCTGGAAGCGGCTCAAGGACAGGAATCCCGGCCTGGTGATCGGCGTGGGCGGTTGCGTGGCCAGCCAGGAGGGCGAGCGGCTGCGCGAGCGGGCGCCGTACGTGGATATCGTCTTCGGACCGCAGACACTGCACCGGTTGCCGGAAATGGTCGATACGGTGCGCAAGCGGCATACACCGGTTGTCGATATTTCGTTTCCGGAAATCGAGAAGTTCGATCATTTGCCGGCGCCGCGCGCCGAGGGGCCTACGGCGTTCGTGTCGGTGATGGAGGGTTGCAGCAAGTACTGCACGTTTTGCGTGGTGCCTTATACCCGCGGCGAGGAGGTCAGCCGGCCGCTGGACGACGTGATCGCCGAAGTCGCGCAACTGGCCGGCAAAGGCGTGCGCGAAGTGACGCTGCTGGGCCAGAACGTCAACGCTTACCGCGGCGCGATGCATGACGGCGGGATCTGCGATTTCGCCACGCTGCTGCACTACGTCGCCGCCGTCGACGGCATCGAACGGCTGCGCTACACCACCTCACACCCGGTCGAGTTCAGCGATGCGCTGATCCATGCGTACGCGGAAATTCCGCAGCTGGTGGATCATCTGCATTTGCCGGTGCAAAGCGGTTCGGACCGGATTCTGGCCGCCATGAAGCGCGGCCACACGGTACTTGAGTACAAGGCAAAACTTCGCAAGTTGCGGCAGATCCGGCCCGATATCAGTATCTCTTCCGATTTTATTGTCGGGTTTCCCGGTGAGACTGAGCAGGATTTCGAGGCGACCATGGCGTTGATCCGGGATATCGGTTACGACCAGTCGTTCAGTTTCGTTTACAGCGCCCGCCCGGGCACGCCGGCAGCGTCATTGCCCGACGATGTGCCCCTGGAGGTCAAAAAGGCGCGGCTGGCGATTTTGCAGGCGGAAATCAACGCCATGGCGGCGCGCATCAGCGAGTCCATGGTCGGCAGCGTGCAGTGCATACTGGTGGAACGGCCGGCCAAAAAGCACGAGGGGCAGCTGGCGGGGCGCACCGAAAACAACCGGGTGGTGAATTTCGACGGTCCTGCCGAACTGATCGGCCGGTTTGTCGATATCCGCATTGCCGAAGCGTTGCCTAATTCCCTGCGGGGCCGGCTGATCGGCCTGTCGGCGTCTTTCCATAGCGGTTCCACGCGGGTTGCCTGAGGCCGGGTTGAGGCGCTAAGCTAGTTTCAATGGAAATGCAACTGCTGAAAATACCGAAGCGCGATAATCGTCATTACGCCATTCCTGTTTAGTGAATTCATCCACCGAATCCCTTGATTTGATCCTGCAACCGGAAGACAACTCCCGGCTGGCGAATCTTTGCGGACAGATGGACGCCAACCTGCAGCAGATCGAACAGCGGCTCGGCATCGACATCAGCAACCGCGGCAACGTGTTCAAGCTCAAGGGCAGCGCGGGCGCGATCAACGACGCCTGCGAGGTGTTGAAGGATCTTTACCAGTTGAGCACCGATAAAACCATCACCCCGGATCTCGTCCACCTGCACCTGCAGGAAGTGGTCAGCGGCCAGGCGGCCGGTAAGGATGCCGACAGCAGCCTGACGATCCATACGCGCCGAGGGACCATCAAGGTGCGCGGCCGGAATCAGAACGAATACGTGCGCTCGATCCGCTCCGGCGATTTGACCTTCGGCATCGGCCCGGCTGGCACGGGCAAGACCTATCTGGCGGTGGCCTGTGCGGTCGAGGCGCTGGAGCGCGACCAGGTGCGGCGTATTGTGCTGGTGCGGCCCGCGGTCGAGGCCGGCGAGCGGCTGGGGTTTCTGCCCGGCGATCTGGCGCAGAAAGTCGATCCTTACCTGCGGCCGATGTACGACGCGCTGTATGAAATGCTGGGCTTCGAGAAGGTCGACAAGCTGATCGAGAAAAACGTCATCGAGGTGGCGCCGCTGGCCTACATGCGCGGCCGCACCTTGAACGATGCGTTTATCATCATGGACGAGGCGCAAAACACCACGCGCGAACAGATGAAGATGTTCTTGACCCGTATCGGCTTCGGTTCGACGGCGGTGGTGACCGGCGACGTGACCCAGGTGGATCTGCCCAACCAGCGGCGTTCCAGCCTGCACCAGATGGAACAGATATTAAAGGATATCAAGGGCGTACGGTTCGTGTATTTCAACAGCGCCGACGTGGTCCGCCATCCCCTGGTGCAGAAAATCGTCGACGCCTACCAGCGTTATGAAAGCGGTGAACAGGACTCGAAATGAACTGCACGTCTCCCTGTGGGTGGACGTGCCGCCGGACGGCGTTCCCGCCGAGCGGGAGTTCGCCGACTGGTGCAACGCGGCCTGGCTGGGCGATGAGCCGGCCGAGGTCAGTATCAAAGTGGTCGGCGAAGCGGAGTCGGCCGAGCTGAACACTACCTATCGTCACAAGACAGGCGCCACCAACGTATTGTCGTTTCCCATGGGGGCCATGGGAGAGGGTGCGGGGCCGCGCCTGCTGGGCGACCTGGCGATCTGCGCGCCGGTGGTGCTGGCCGAAGCCGATGCCCAGGGCAAACCGCCGTCCGCCCATTGGGCGCATATGGTCGTTCATGGTATGCTCCATCTGCAGGGGTACGACCATATAAGAGAGGATGAGGCTGCGTGCATGGAGCGACTGGAAGTGGAAATTATGGCCGGCTTGGGATATAACGATCCCTATAACCACCCGAAAAACGATGCACCGGGAATAACATCTTAAAAATCCCCTTCTTCCGAATGTATGCGCCGTTCATACCGTTTCCCCGTTTTTTCTTAATGTTCCTTTCACAGAATTGATGACATCAGTGCTTAAACTGCCATGAGCGAAGATCCCGCGAGTAGTAAGGTAACCAGTAAACCAAGCAATCCCAACAAAACCTGGCTGGACAGGCTGATCCGGGCTTTCGGTGCCGAGCCGCAGGACCGGGAGCAGTTGCTGGAGACGTTGCGCGAAGCCCAGCAGCGGAACCTGTTCGATAATTATGCATTGGCCATGATAGAAGGCGTGTTTGCCGTCATGGACGAGCAGGTCAGGGACGTGATGGTGCCGCGCTCGCAAATGGTGGTGGTGGAAAAGGATGCGTCGTTTGAGGAAATCCTGCAGATCGTCACCCCGTCCGGTCACTCGCGCTTCCCGGTTATCGGTGACAGCCGCGATGAAGTGGTGGGTATCCTGCTGGCCAAGGATTTGCTGCAATACGCGGTCAACGACAACGAACGGTTCGATTTGCAGGATATTCTGCGCCCTGCGGTGTTTATCCCGGAAAGCAAGCGCCTGAACACGCTGCTCAAGGAATTCCGCACCAGCCGCAATCACATGGCGATCGTGGTGGATGAATACGGCGGCGTGGCCGGACTGGTCACCATCGAGGACGTGCTCGAGCAGATTGTCGGCGAGATCGACGACGAGCACGATACCGAAGAGGATCCCAATATCCGGCCGGACGGCGACGACCGTTACCTGGTGAAGGCGCTGACCGAAATCGACGAGTTCAACGAGTATTTCAATGCCGCCTTTGACGACGAGGAGTTCGACACCATCGGCGGTCTGATCCTCGGTCATTTGGGCCACATGCCCAAGCGCGGCGAGGAAGTCGATATCGGCGACTTCCATTTCACGGTGCTGGGCGCCGACTCGCGCCGTTTGCACCGCCTGGTGGTTTCGCGCGTCACCGAATCCTCTGCCGCCGGCGTCGCCTGAACAATAACCCCCCATGCCGGTCGCCAAACTTGCACGCTTCTTTAACGAGGTAAAGCCGCCGCTGGGCGATGCTTTCGCCTTGGTGGCCGGTCTGATCATGCCGCTGGGGTTTGCGCCGTTCGAGTGGCGATGGCTGCCGTACGTGTCGCTGGCGCTGTTGTTGCTGCTGCTCGACGCCGGCTCGGCGCGCCGGGCGTTTTTCCGCGGGTTTTTATTCGGCCTGGGTATGTTTGGGCTGGGCGTGTCCTGGGTGTACAACAGCCTGCACGATTTTGGCGGTGCCGCCATGCCGGTGGCCGCCGCCATCGCCGCCGCGCTGGTGCTGGTCAACGCCGCCTACATCGGCTTGCTCGGCTACCTGATGTGGCGCTGGTCTCCCGCACTACAGGGTGTTTATCGCAACCTGCTGCTGTTTCCCGCGGCCTGGGTGTTTATCGAGTGGCTGCGCAGCTGGGTGCTTAGCGGCTTTCCCTGGTTGCTGGTGGGCTATAGCCAGGTGGACACCTGGTTGGGCGGTTATGCGCCGGTGAGCGGTGCGCTGGCGGTGAGCTGGATGACGGCGATCATCGCGGCCGCGATGGTGACGATCGTTACCGTCCAGGGCATTTACCGCTATGCCGCCGCCGGCATTCTGTTGCTGGTTTTGGGCACCGGGTGGTTGTTGGGCCAGGTGCGCTGGACCGAGCCGCTGGGCGATACGATCCATGTCGCTCTGGTGCAGGGCAACATTCCCCAGGACGAAAAAATGAAGCCGGAAAACCTGGAGTTCAGTCTCAGCCATTATTACCGGTTGACCCGCCCTCACTATGGCAGCGATCTGATTATCTGGCCCGAAACCGCCGTACCGACGTTCCGGCACCGGGTCGATTTTTTTTGGCGGACGCTGAGCCTGGAGCTGGAGGAGCACGGCACCGATCTGCTGACCGGCGTGTTTGTCTACGATTTCGACAGCCGGCGTTACTACAACAGCGTTTTCAAGGTGGGGGACGACCGAAGCGTTTATTACAAACGGCACCTGGTGCCGTTCGGCGAATATATGCCGTTGCGCGGCCTGCTTGAGTTTTTAAACAACTTTATTCGTATTCCCATGTCCGACATCGCCGCCGGCGAGGGATTCGGCAGCATTCGACTGGCGGGTTACGAAGCGGCGGCCAGCATCTGCTATGAATCCGCGTATCCCGATGTTTTCCGGGATCAACTGCCCGGCGCGGCGTTTCTGATCAATGTCAGCAACGACGCCTGG
>DASVCP010000124.1:0-15423 GCA_036381555.1 Gammaproteobacteria bacterium | reverse complement strand
CGGGGTCGCTCCGAAGACTATTTTGCCGATCAACAGCAGGTAAACAGTATTCATCAGCATTTCGAAGGGATGACGGAAAAAGGCTACGAAGGTTTCCATGTGAGTGGGGGCGTGATGGTAAGTATGCAGGTATTTCCAGAGCCATTGATTCGAATGTTTCCAGCGATGCAGCCAATAGTTCCCAAAGCTGTAAAACAAATAAAAGAACAAACCTTGCTCGAGTGGTGGTAATGAACCGATCGGTATCAGGCCTGCAAAACTAATCGATATCCATAAATAGAAGACTACGCGCAACCAGAAAATTCCGAAAGCGCTGATGGCAATCAACCATACATAGAAGAATTTGCTTTTTTTGTGACTTCTGGCCGGTATGACGCGTTCAAGCGCGGCGAAGAACGCGAGTATTGCCGCCTGAAAGAAAGCGATAGTTGAAAACGTAACCATAACCTTCTACTTAAGAAAAATTCATACCGGAAAAGAGATTAGGGATATGGCTTCATTCGTGGCGGCAGGTCGAGGCTGTCAACTAAACTTGACGTGAAAACATGAAAAACTTTCCGACATCACTTGAATTTTTTCTAAGCGCCTTCCCGTGTCATCGGGTTTGATGGGGTCTTCGGATAAGTGATATTGGGGGACGAGGGAGGTTTTTGCCCTGATGAATTTTATCCGGATGCTTTTTAGTGAGTACGGATGTCAAGAAAACCTACGGATTTTCCCGGGGTGCAGGTGCTTTTCGACTTTTGCTGGCAGCCATTCGTGAACGCGTTTGCGGGGATGCTTTAATCCCAGGTCGATTTTACTGTTGTCCGATTAACCCAAGATAAGGCGACCTCTCCCAAAGCGGTCCGTATACCAGGCCCATCTCTGTCAGCTTCATGCCTCGCTTAACGTCCATTAAATCCGGGAGTTGGTTGTATACCAAGGGGCGGAAGCGGGTCGATTTGAAAAACTGTTCCGGTCCGGCGCATAAACATGTTATGCGCAGTGACGTGAATCACTGCGCGATAACGATGCTTTGCTCTAGTGTGGAGGGGAGAGAGCAAACCGGTACGCGAGCACAGCCTTTGCTGTTAAAAAACCGTGTTCGTGTGAGTCATGTTAAATTCAATACGTTACAACTTCATTACAAGACATAATGAAAAACGGTTATCCGGAATTTAAAACTGCTTGGCGGGCGACTGCTGCGGCTGAAATCCTTTCGCCGACTTATAGACTCGTTCCACGCTTCACTTCGTTTGTTTTGTCCTGTGTTCGACGGCGCGTATACTACATCATTTTCTAAAAAATGAAAGGCGTTGGCGAATTTTTTTTGGCGATTGTTCTTTGCTTTGAAAAAGCCTTATTTAATTTTTGACTATATTTATAACGGATCGTTTGTAGATTGCCTGCGGCGGCATGCACCAAGATTGATGCGGCGGCTCTTGATGAGTGCAAAATGGCCGGGCCGAATCCTGTAAATACCGCCAAAAGCGGAGCGGATTATTTTAGGGATCTTTTGTCATCGCAGTTGTCGCCCTGTCGCAAGGGGGAACCGGAAAGCTCCGCCGCGACCAAACTTGCGGAAATTGCGGCGTTTAGATTCGTTCTATACATTGCGGATAAATAATGTTAGTAATAAATGAAACAGGCTTGCGATAAGTTCCGCGACTACAGGCGCATGAAAAAAAACCTTTCTGCCATCATTGCCGTTTTCCTGCTCTCCGCGCTGGCGTTCACTGCATGGCTGCTGGTCAAGCTGGACGTCGACACCCTGATCGTTCCGCCCGATGCCATGCTGCCGGACGGCTCGCGTTATTATGGCGAGGTGGTCGAAGGGCGTTTCCACGGCCGGGGCAGGCTTATCTGGCCGAACGGCGGCCGCTACGAAGGCGAATTTTTCCAGGGCCTGGTGTCGGGTGAAGGCGAACTCCGGTTTGCGTCCGGGGATATATATAAAGGCGGGTTCCGGGAAGGGCAGATGGCCGGAGCGGGTGAGCTGGATATGGGAGGCGGCAGAATCTACACCGGCGCGTTTGGCAACGGAATGCCCAACGGGCGGGGCGTACTGGTGGAAGAGGACGGCTCAAAGTACGAAGGCGAATTTGTCGACTGGAAATTTCACGGCGAGGGAACTTATACCGAGCCGGGTGGAGAAACCTACAGCGGGGAATTTGTCGACGGCAAGTTCAGCGGCACCGGCGTCTATAAGGATGCCGATGGCAATGTGTACGAAGGCGAGTTTCGCGATTGGCAGTTCCACGGCGCCGGTGTCTACAAAACCGCGGAGGGCGCGGCTTACAGCGGGAATTTCGAGCAGGGTATCCTGAACGGCGAAGGCCGTTACGAGAACAAAAACGGCGAGCGTTACGAGGGCGAATTCAAGGACTGGCTCTACCATGGCGAGGGCGTGCTGGTCAATGAATACGGCCATCGCTATACCGGAAGTTTTGAGTACGGCTATTTTCACGGCGAAGGCGAACTGGTGTTCGCGCCGCAACTCGAAACCGGGACCGAGCCCGATAAAGACGCGGAGAAAAATCCCGGCGGGGAACCGGCCGAGCCGCGCAAGCGCACCGGGCGATGGGACTACGGGGAGTTTCAGGACCCGGAAGCGCCCAAGCGCAGAGCGCGGTTGCAGCAGTCGCTGGAGCGGGCGCTGTACCGGCAGAACGAGTTGTTGCGGTCAGGCTGGGAATCGCTGTTGCCCGGCGACGACGGCGCCATCGATCTTTATTTCGTCGGCGTAGCCGGAGACGGCAAGCAGGATGTGTTTTTAAAGGAAGTGAATTACATCCGGGAGCTGTTCGACCGCGACTTCGGCGCGGCGGGTCGCTCGATCGTGTTGGTCAACAATCCGGACACTATGAACGACACGGCGTTGGCGACGCGGATCAGTCTGGAACGGACCCTGCAGGCGGTGGCCGGAAAGATGGATGTCGAACGCGACATCCTGTTTTTATACCTGACCAGCCACGGTTCCGAGGATCACGAGTTTTCCATTGACCAGCGGGGAATGGCCCTGCCGGATTTGCCGGCGACGGAACTGGCGGCCATGCTGAACGCTTTACCGGTCAAGTGGCGGGTGATTGCGATATCAGCTTGCTACTCCGGCGGTTTTATTCCGCTCCTGGAAAGCGAGCATACCTTAATTATGACCGCGGCCAGCAGCGAGCAGACCTCTTTCGGCTGTTCCGATACCTCCGATATGACTTACTTTGGCAAAGCGTTATTCAAGGAAGCCTTGCCGGCCGCCGCCTCGTTTGAAGCGGCGTTTACCCGGGCGAAGGAGCTGGTTTACGAATGGGAGACAGCCGAATTCGGAACGGATGAGAAACACTCCGAGCCGCAAATTTCGGTCGGCAAGGCGATTTCCGCGCATCTGGAGGAGTGGTGGCCGCGCAAAGCGCCAGGCGAGCAAAGCCGGGAGCAGGAAGCGGAAGCTACTCCAGCACCACCAGGTGATTAGGCAGCTCGTCCTTGTCCACGGTCAACGGCACATGTTCCTGTAACAGTGCGCCGCAGGCATTGATGCAACTCAGAAAGCCGTTCAACGTATCGCCGCGTTTGATCGCCGAGGTCAGCTCGTTCACAATTTGCTGCCATTTTTCATGCGCCACCTGTTGATTGATGCCGCGATCGGCAATGATTTCGACGTAACGTTCCGCCTCGGAGACGAAAATCAGTACGCCGGTGTCGCCCCGGGTATGATGCAGGTTGTTTTCCAGGAACTGCCGGCGCGCCATATTGGCCGCCCGCCAGTAACGCACCGGCTTGGGAATCAGGCGAATCGCCACCGCCGGAATGCGCAGCAACAGCGCGGCCAGCAGGAACACGATCAGCTGGATCATATAAATTTCGCCGGCTCCCAGGCGCAGAGGCGAGAACAGCAAAACCAGCGGCGTCATCAACGCCAGCAATGCCGCCCACAGCGGTGGGATGTATTGATAGCCGTCGCTTTGTTTCGCCAGCACCGCCACCAACTCGGCATCGGTTTTCATTTCAACCGCGGCGATGGCCTGCGAAATCTGTTGTAGTTGTTCAGGATTCAGGATAGCCATAGTCGATATTCCCCGCTTACCAGCCGCCGGACGCGCCGCCGCCGCCGAAACTGCCGCCCCCGCCGCCAAAACCGCCGCCTCCCCCGCCGCCAAAACCGCCGCCGTAATAGCCGCCCCAGTGGCCTCGTCTGCCGCGACCTCCACCTGCGCCACCCAGTACGGCCACCAGTATCCAGATAAACACGAAAAGCCCCAGAAACCCCAGCATTCCCAGCGACGGTTCGCCATCCCGTCGCTCCGAATAGTCTCTTTCCGGAATGACGTATTCGCCACCCAGCGCTTCGATCATCTTGGTGGCGCCGGCGGAAATGCCGCCGTTGAAATCGCCCTGCCGGAACTGCGGCAGGATCACCATGTGAATAATGCTGGAGACCACGGCATCGGTCAGCTCGCCTTCCAGGCCGTAACCCACCTCGATACGGACCTTGCGTTCCTCCTCGGCCACGATCAGCAGGGCGCCGTTATCCTTGTCCTTCTGGCCCAATTGCCAGTGCCGGCCGAGTTGATAGCCGTAATCCTCAATCGTGTGACCTTGCAGGTCGGGCAGGGTGACGACCACGATCTGATTGCCGGTTGCCTGTTCGTGAGCCGCCAGTTGTTCGGTCAGCACGCGCTCGGTTTTGTCGTCGAGCATGTCAGCGTTGTCGACCACGCGGCCGGTGAGTTCGGGGAAGTTAATTTGCGCAAACGCGAGGCCGGCATGCAGGCCGGATAACAGCGCCAGAATAACAGCCAGGGTTTTCCCCGCCCTTATGCTACGGATTTTCATTACCCTTAAAACTTGACCTGCGGCGCCTGTTCGGCGTTTTCGGAAGCGGCCTCGAAAGTTTCCCGTAACGGCAAATCGCTATAAAGAATAGTGTGCCAGATACGTCCGGGGAAAGTTCGAATCTCTGTATTGTAACGCCCCACCGCCTGGATAAAATCACGGCGCGCCACGGCGATGCGGTTTTCCGTGCCTTCCAGCTGCGATTGCAACGTCAGAAAATTCTGGTTGGATTTCAGATCCGGGTAGCGTTCGACCACCACCATCAAGCGGCTCAACGCGCTGCTCAACTCGCTCTGTGCGGCTTCGAACCTGCGCAAGGCTTCCGGGTTGTTCAGCACGCTTTCGTCAACCTGCATCGAACTGACTTTCGAGCGGGCCTCGACCACCGCCGTCAATGTTTCCCTTTCCTGGGTGGCGTAGGCTTTCACCGTTTCCACCAGGTTCGGCACCAGGTCGGCGCGCCGCTGGTACTGATTCTCCACCTGGGCCCAGGCCGCTTTCACCTGTTCGTCATAGGTGGGAATGTTGTTGATTCCACAGCCGCTCAACAACAGTACCGTTAACATCAGCATGGCCATTGCCTGGAACGAGCGGGAAATGCGCATAACAAGACACCTTTTTAGAGGTTGTACGGGATTCTACATTATGGGCATGTATTCCGGGATATCAAGGCGGATCAGCCCGAAAGTGAAATTTTATTCCGTAGGGGGTTTTTCACAGCATGTCCGATTGAAATACTTATCCCGGTCCCCATTATGAAACCATGGAAAACAACCTGCATATCAGCTGTCCGCACTGCTTCGCCACCAACCGGGTGCGGCGCGACCGGCTCGGCGACAACCCCAAGTGTGGTAAATGCAAACGACCGTTGTTCGACGCCAGGCCGGTGGAAATCAATAGCGCAAACGCGCAAGCCATTTTGAACAACACGGACGTGCCGGTACTGGTGGATTGCTGGGCGCCCTGGTGCGGGCCCTGCCGAAGCTTCGCGCCGGTCTTCGAACGTGCCGCCGCCGAACTGGAACCCGGTTTCCGGTTGGCCAAGCTTAACACGGAGCGGGAAGCTGCCATTGCATCCGGCTGGCGCATACAAAGCATACCCACGTTGATTGTTTTTAAAGGCGACAGGGAAGTGCAACGTATTTCCGGCGCCATGTCATTGCCGCAGTTAAAGCAGTGGCTGCAACAGGTGCAATGAATAGCAATAGCCGTAGGGTGGGCACCGCCCACCGTAGTAGTAAAATTCGGATAGGCACAAGGGAGGACCGTGCTCACCCTGTGCCGAATTTGATTTAGGTCATTAATCAGAAGCTGTTTGATTTATATCATTAAAAGCGGTGGGCAGTGCCCACCCTACAGCGCCACCAAACCTGGATATTACTTTTATGTGTCCGCAGTCAGCACATAATTAGGAGACCAACCGATGCGAATGGATAAACTGACAACCAAGTTTCAGCTTGCGCTCAGCGACGCGCAATCGCTGGCCGTGGGGCGCGATCACCAGTTCATGGAACCTTCGCATGTCATGGCGGCGATGCTCGACCAGCGGGACAGTTCGATCAGGCATCTGCTGATGAACGCCGAGGTGAACGTCAATCTGCTGCGTTCAAAGCTCGATGAATATCTCGACCGCCTGCCGCAGGTGCAGGGCGCCGGCGGTGACGTGCAGGTTTCCCAGGAACTGGGCCGGCTGCTTAACCTGACCGACAAGCTGGCGCAGCAGCGCAAGGATCAGTTTATCTCCAGCGAACTGTTCCTGCTGGCCGCGCTGGACGCCAAGGGTGCGCTGCAGGACATGCTCAAGCAGGCCGGCGCGGTCAAGGGCGAGATCGAAAAGCAGATCAACACCCTGCGCGGCGGCGAGTCCGTAAAAGATCCGAATGCCGAGGAAAACCGGCAGGCGCTGGAAAAATTCACCATCGACCTGACCGAGCGAGCCGAGCAAGGCAAGCTCGATCCGGTGATCGGCCGCGACGATGAAATCCGCCGCGCCATCCAGGTGTTGCAGCGCCGCACCAAGAACAACCCGGTGCTGATCGGCGAACCCGGCGTGGGCAAGACCGCGATTGCCGAAGGCCTGGCGCAACGCATCGTCAACGGCGAAGTGCCGGAAGGGTTGAAGAACAAGCGGCTGCTCGCCCTGGACCTGGGCGCGCTGATTGCCGGCGCCAAGTATCGCGGCGAGTTCGAAGAGCGTTTGAAAGCCGTGCTCAACGACCTGGCGAAACAGGAAGGGCGCATCATTCTCTTCATCGATGAAATTCACACCATGGTCGGCGCCGGCAAGGCCGAGGGCGCCATGGACGCCGGCAACATGCTCAAACCGGCGCTGGCGCGTGGCGAACTGCACTGCATCGGCGCAACCACCTTGGATGAATACCGCGAAAATATCGAAAAGGATGCCGCGCTCGAACGGCGCTTCCAGAGGATTATTGTCGACGAACCGAGCGTCGAAGACTCCATCGCCATCCTGCGCGGCCTGAAAGAACGTTACGAAGTGCATCACGGGGTCGATATCACCGACCCGGCCATTATCGCGGCCGCCACCCTCTCGCACCGTTACATTACCGACCGGCAGTTGCCCGACAAGGCCATCGACCTGATCGACGAGGCCGCCAGCCGTATTCGCATGGAAATCGATTCCAAGCCGGAGGAGATGGACCGGCTGGACCGCCGCCTCATTCAGTTGAAGATCGAACGCGAAGCGCTGAAGAAAGAAACCGACGAAGCCTCGCGCAAGCGCCTCAGCGTGTTGCAGGAACAGATCGGCGAACTCGAAAGAGAATACGCCGACCTCGAGGAAATCTGGAAGGCTGAGAAAGCCGCGGTCGAAGGCGCCGCGCATATCAAGGAAGCGCTGGATCGTGCCCGGGTCGAACTTGAAACCGCCCGCCGCGCCGGCGATCTTGCCCGTATGTCCGAACTGCAATACGGCCGCATCCCCGAGCTGGAAAAGCAACTCCAGGCCGCCGGCGAACGCGAGCAGGGCCAGGAGGAAAACCGCCTGCTGCGCAACAAGGTCACCGAGGAGGAAGTTGCCGAGGTCGTGTCCAAGTGGACCGGCATTCCGATTTCGAAAATGCTCGAAGGCGAACGTGAAAAACTGCTGCGCATGGAAGAAGCCATCGGCAGGCGCGTGATCGGCCAGACCGAAGCGGTTACCGCCGTCGCCAACGCGATTCGCCGTTCGCGCGCCGGTTTGTCCGATCCCAACCGGCCCAACGGCTCGTTCCTGTTTCTCGGGCCGACCGGTGTCGGCAAAACCGAACTGACCAAGGCGCTGGCGGAATTCCTGTTCGACACTGAAGAGGCCATGGTGCGCATCGACATGTCCGAGTTCATGGAAAAACATTCGGTTGCTCGCCTGATCGGTGCACCGCCGGGGTACATCGGTTACGAGGAAGGCGGTTATCTCACCGAGATCGTCCGCCGCAAACCGTACTCGGTTATCCTGCTCGACGAAGTCGAAAAGGCCCATCCTGACGTGTTCAACATTTTGTTGCAGGTGCTGGACGACGGCCGCCTGACCGACGGTCACGGCCGCACGGTCGATTTTCGCAACACCGTCATCGTCATGACCTCCAACCTCGGCAGCCAGCAGATCCAGGAAATGGCCGGTGAGGAAAACTATTACCGCATGCGCGCGGCGGTGATGGAAATCGTCTCGTCGCACTTCCGCCCCGAGTTCATCAACCGGGTCGACGAAGTGGTGGTGTTCCATCCGCTGGAACAGGAGCAGATCCGCCGCATCGCCGACATTCAGCTCAACTACCTGCGCAACCGCCTGGCCGAACGCGACATCCGGCTCGAAGTCACCGACGCCGCTCTTGACCGCATCAGCGAAAGCGGTTTCGATCCGGTCTACGGCGCCAGACCGCTCAAACGCGCGATCCAGCAGTCCATCGAGAACCCGCTGGCCAGGGAAATTCTTGAAGGCAAGTTCGCGCCCGAATCGACCGTTCGTGTCGATGTCGCGGACGGCGGGTTTGTTTTTAAATAGAAAATAAGGATGAGAGACTGAATTTAAAAAAAAATTTAACCACGGGGAACACGGAGAAAAATAAAAAACGCTTCCGTGATGATGACAAATAACGGGAATGCGATTGCCATGGATGGCGCGTACCTTCTATGTAAGGTGCGGAAATTGCAAGAGCATAGGAGTGCTAAGATTCTATGCGTGACGCTACAGAAAGGAGAAACGAAATGGGAATTTTGTCCTGGATTATTTTAGGCATTATCGCCGGCGCGTTGGCCAAGTGGATCATGCCGGGCAAGGATGCTGGCGGGTTGTTGATCACCATGCTTCTGGGTATCGCCGGCGCGTTCGTGGGCGGCTGGATCGGCGCGATGCTGGGGCTGGGCACCACGGGCGGCCTCAGTATCGGCAGTGTTATTACCGCTACGTTCGGCGCCATCGTACTGCTTTTCATCTACCGGGCAAATCAAAAAGTAGCAAATCAAGAAGTAGGGTGGGCATGGCCCACCAAAGTAACCTGATATCCGAACTCGGTCTTGTACCCTATATAGGCTGCCCCGCTATTTGCTGAGTATTTTTCTGGCGAATTTCGTGCATTTTGCTATCCTAACCCAGTTGCCGGCATTTAACAGGTTAAGAGGTAATGGCGATATCAAGAGAGATACTGGAGCAGGCGATGGCCCTAAGCCCTGCTGAGAAAGCTGAATTAGTGGACAAACTTATCTGGTCGTTGGATAAACCGGACAGCGAGTTGGACAAGTTGTGGGCGGAGGAGGCCGAATCACGATTGGCTGCGTATAAAAGAGGTGATTTGAAGGCTGTTTCTGTAGAAGAGGCTCTAGCCAAATATAAATGAAGATAAAGTTTCTTGAGGCAGCTCAAGCAGAGCTTGATGAAGCGGTTTCGTTTTATAACCGGGAATTTTCAGGGTTGGGGGATCGGTTTTTGCAGGAAGTTATTGCCGCGATTGATCGAATAGTACAGTTTCCTGATGCATGGCATCCTTTGTCCCGAAACACACGCAGGTGCCAGACCAAAAGCTTTCCGTACGGCTTGATATATTCGAAGTTTGACGATGAGATACTGATCCTTTCCGTCTCGAATTTGCATCGTGATCCGACACATTGGAAGGACAGGGTTTCACAAAAGATAAGGGATAATTTGCAACCGGTTTTAATTTCCATGGACGCGTAATCCGCTTTTTTATCGCCGGGAGGATATTGAACATGATGTTTCGGATAGTCATGCTTTGGATCCTCGGCGGCCTGCTGATCATCCCTTACTCCATCCATCGCCTGTTCTTTTACGCAGACCGGGATGAATACGCCTTCCTGATCGTCATGCCGTTATTCTGGATTTTCGGTTTTTGGGGCGTGGTTGGCCCGATGATTGCGGCCTTGAGAATTCATCGGATCATGAAGGCGCTGGAATCGGCGGGTGACGCCGATCAGGTTCGGGAAGCATTTGAACGTCACGAGGGCAAGGAAGTCATTATTGATCTGATCGCATTAGAGAATAAGTTACCCCGGTTCCTCGCTGTAGCGATTTATAAAAAAATCGTCCGGAAATTGGCTTTGGCCGGAGCTGATCAGCAACTTGCCGGCCGTGACTAATGTGTTTGATTATCCGGAATAAGACGATACCTTCAGTGTTAAAGGCCTACAACGAGTAGGATCTCAAGGCCTGGCTGGCCAATCCCCAAAACTCTGCTATCCTAAAAGCGGCTGTTCGATCGAACCTTTTAGGCTGAAGGGTTTTTAAAGATAATAACTTGACGGTTTAAGGAGGGTGTATGGGTAGAATTCTGGCTTTATTATACGGCGCGGTTTGCTATCTGATCTTTTTCCTTACGTTTCTTTATGCAATCGGGTTTGTCGGCAATCTGTTGGTACCCAAAACCATTGATTCGGGAGCTGTGTGGCCATTCGGCCAGGCGTTGCTGATCAACGCGCTGTTGCTCGGCCTTTTTGCCGTGCAACACAGTGTCATGGCGCGGCCGGCGTTCAAACGCTGGTGGACAAAATGGGTGCCGCAAACGGTCGAGCGCAGCACATATGTTTTGCTTTCGAGTCTTGTGTTGATTCTGCTGTTTTGGCAGTGGCGGCCGATGATCGGGACGGTGTGGGACGTCGAGAATGCGGCGGGGCGTTATGCGCTCTGGGCGTTCTTTTGGGCAGGCTGGGCGGTGGTATTGGTCAGCACTTTCCTGATTAACCACTTCGATTTGTTCGGCCTGCGCCAGGTTTACTTAAATTTAAAGGGGCAGAGTTACACGCCGGTCGGATTCAAAACGCCTTTTCTTTACAAATTGGTCCGCCATCCGATCATGCTCGGTTTTGTCATCGCCTTCTGGGCAACAACCCACATGACGATAGGCCACCTGGTTTTTTCCGTGGCGACAACCGCTTATATTCTGATTGCGCTGCAATTCGAAGAGAGCGATCTGATGAAGTATCATGGCGCAACCTACGAAGAATATCGACGACAGGTTTCAATGATTATTCCCTGGCCGAAGAAAGGGTAATCGCTGTCCGTGCCGCCTGCCGCCTGTCATGAATAAGCCGGGCATGCTGATTTTATCGATCTTCGGCTTCATGGCCCCGGCAGGCGCACAAAGCGACTTGCTCGGAAAATGGACGTTCCATTCCGCTAACCATGTCATTCCCCAAAAATGTGCGGAGTCTTATCTGGAATTCGTGAGCCCTTCGAGAATAATGGGCAGCGACGGCTCGCGATCGGCGACGATTGCATACTCGGCTGAAAAGATAGAACCCGGTTACAACCTGATCACCGAGAAAATAAGCGATGACGGCAGGCCGGACTGCCGCGGGAATTTGTCGGGAAAGCCGGATGTGAACGAAGAGAAGCTCGGTTTTTTCTTTATATCGTTGTCAGAAGACAAACAGTACATGAAATTCTACTTTTCCGCCGATCTATACTATATTTATCAAAGGGTGAAGTAGTTCAAAGCGAATGCCTATTGTTCACCTACTATTAGAAGAATTTGCGACATATCTGGAGAGAGGATCTCCATGACCGCCGATACACCGATCACGGACGAGGAAATCAAAGTTTTCCTGAGCGAATACGAAGCTGCGGCAAACAGCCAGGACTTCGACAACGTCAGGGATTTGATCCATCCGAACGCAATATTCAGATTTAATGACGGAGACTTCATCGGGCATGAGGCGATTCGGGGTGCGTTTGAGAATACCTGGGGCCAGGATATTCAGGATGAACGCTACTATCTGACAAATGTGAGAGTGATTAGCAAGGACGTGAAGTCGGCCACGGTAACCTTCACATTTAATTGGACCGGCCGGGTCGAAGGCAGGTCGGTTAACACCGTCGGCAAGGGTACGAGCGTCATTGTGAGAAATGAAAGGCGGCTTCAGTTTATTCTCGAGCATCTCAGCTCCTAGTAGGATGAAGCTCAAAATAGTTTCCGGGCAGCGGAAATGCCGTGGTTTATATTGGGAGGGTGGTTTTTAGCCTCTCTTTCCGCTGCAGGGGGCCTGCGGTTTTCAGCGTCTTCTGATTTCGATACCAGAGTCTGAACAGCATAATAACCAGCACCAATTCCGTCAGGTCGCCGCCGTAATACATCAGTTGCGCGGCGCTTTGGATTTCCTCCGGTGTATGGTGAGTTCCTCGCGGCCAGCGGTAGGCATACATGAGCTTGGCCAGCGTTGCATGCATGGCCATCGATACAAATAAGACCCACAGCCGAAATCGTAAGCCGGGTCGACGCGGTCCGGGATCGGGGCCGGCGATCGCCCAGGTAAACAGGCAGCCGGCGATCACGAAGTGAATATGCACCAGCGTATGCAGTGCCGGACTGGTCAGGCTTGCCGCATATAGCGGCGTCAGGTAGAGCAGGTACATGCCGCCGACGTTCAACAGCAATGCGGTGAGCGGCTGGCTGAGGTAGCCTATAAGCGGTGCGTGCAGAAAGACCACAACATAGCGCCCTGCGGCAGCCGGCAGCGCTTTCAGGGCCAGGGTCACCGGCGCCGCGAACACCAGGCCCAACGGCGCCAGCATGCCGATCAGCAGATGCTGGATCATATGGCCGCGCAAGTCATGGTGGGCGAAATCGGCCACCGGTGGAATGATCGCAATCACCAACACGGCAATTCCCAACGCAAAACAGGCCGTGCGCCGGTCGCTCCAGGAGCGCGTTTTGCCGCGTTGCCGATAAGCGGCAACCAGGTAGGCCGCAAGCATTGCAATAACAAGAATGAACGGCAACAGCCAGTCCGTGTGCTGATAGCTCATCACCGGTTATGCCACGGTTTTGCCGCTGTCGAGTTGTGGCGCGCGCGGCTGTAAAGAACCGCGCCTATCGCCATTAAAAAGACACCGAATATATTCCAGGCGATGTCGTAGGGAAGAATGCTGTCGACGCCGTAGCGAATCTGGTGCAGGCGCAACACTTTGTGATCGACGATGCCGTCGAAAACCTGGAAAACCCCCAAGCCGAGGAAGAATCCGGCCCAGGCGAACCGGGATGCAAGAAACCCGCGTTTACGCAGGTCGAAAAAAAGAAAGAAGCCCGCCACGAAAATAATCAACTCGCCGGCGTGCAGGAAACCGTCCGACATGAGTGCGACCAACGGTGTCGAGCGATCGTAGAAGTGATGCCAGGCGAGAATCTGGTGAAAGATTATCTCGTCCACCGCCGCCATGAAGCCGATGCCAAGCAGGAAAGTCGACCATAGCGAACGCTTCTGGGCGAGTTTACTGTCCATGACGTTTCTCCATATATTTTTCGAACCGTTTTTGGAATGTGCAAAACGCGTTCCAATGAAATGCGGCAGCCTGCTGGTGTTGGCATATAAACAACTAAAGTTTTTTAAAATAAATGTGTGCTCAAAAGTTACCGTGTATCGACGGATAGCGTTTGCTACAAGAGGGGATAACCTGCTTGTATTGAATTGTCCTCATCCGTATTCTCTTTGATTCTTGGGCAGGCGGACAAGTCGGTTTTAATGACCGTATCAAGGAGGGCGTTTAAAAGTGGAGAATTACCCGGAAGCAGCTTCACGTGAAATCTGAAGGTGTTTCTTCCGAGTCGCTGCTCCGGCTGTTGCTGGAACAGGGAAAAGACCATGCCCTGGTGCTGATCGACGAAAAGGGCATGGTGACAGGTTGGTTGATGGGCGCCGCCAAGCTGTTCGGTTATGAAGCGGAGGAAGTGCTCGGCCGGAATTTCGATTTTCTGTTTGTTCCCGAGGACCGCGAACGAGGTGTGCCGCAAAGCGAGCTTGACATAGGATCAAGGTTCGGACGACAGGAGGACGACCGCTGGATGCTGCGCAAGGACGGTGTGCGCGTGTGGGTCAGTGGCATATTGACCGGTCTTCGCGGCCCGGACGGCAAGGTTGCCGGATACAGCAAGGTTATGCGCGATCGTACCGATCTCAAGGAGCATGTCGAGTTGCTGAATAACCGCGCGCTGACACTGGAAACCGAGACGCGGCAAAAGACGATCATGCTGGGCACCCTGGCGCACGAGTTGCGCAATCCCATCGGCGTGCTGTCGAACGCCACCCAGTTGATGGAAATGATCTACCCGCAGGAAAACAAGCTGGCCCCGGTCACGCAACTGATCGGCCGCCAGGTCAAGTACCTGAGCACGCTGATCGAAGATCTGTTGGAAAACGCCCGCTTGCAGGCCGGCAAGGTGGAGCTTCAGGTGGAGCCGGTCGATCTGCGCGATCTTCTCACCGATGCCGTCGAAAGCGTCGTTTCGATCCAGGAAAAACGCCAGAAGACCGAGTTGATTCTGCCGCAGTCGTCCATCGAGGTGTGTGTTGATGAGGTCAAGGCCAAGCAGATCTTTGTCAACCTTCTGTCGAATGCCTCGAAATTTTCCGACGAGGGCAAAACGATCTGGGTCAGGGTCATTACCGAGGACGACCAGGCGGTTGTGCGGGTGGAAGACGAAGGACGGGGTATTCCGCCGGAGTTGTTGCCGCGCCTGTTCGAGTTGTTCAGCCAGGGAGAAACCGGCCGCGATAATGCCAGCCTGGGGCTGGGGCTTTCCATCGTCAAGCAGTATGTCGAATTGCACGGCGGCACCGTGCAGGCGCGCAGCGAAGGCCTGAACCGGGGCAGCATGTTCGTGGTTCGCCTGCCGCTGGTCAGGAAAGGGAGTTGATTATGACTTCGTTGGTTGCAAGAGCGTTGGTTTCCGGCACATTGGCAGCGGTGGCCACAACAGCTGCTGTTGCAGTAGCCGGGCGACGAACGGCAGGATCTTACGCGGCGCCGGTCAACGCCACCAGTCATGCGTTGTGGGGCGAAACCGCCGAACATGAAAATAAGTTTACGTTTAAATACACCGCCACTGGACTTGCCCTGAACCACGGCGCCTCGGTTTTCTGGGCCCTGTTTTACGAAGAGTTCGCCGGCCCCCGCCCCTCGCGCAAGCGGGCGTTGCTTGGTGGCGCGCTGGTGTCCGCCGTTGCCTACGTGGTCGATTATCACCTGGTGCCGCCACGCCTGACGCCGGGCTTCGAAACACGTTTGCCGCGCAAGGCGCTCGGTGCGACCTATGCGGCGCTCGCGGCCGGCTTGTGCATCCGCGATCTTCTGAAACGATAGGATATCAAGCGTGCGCCTGCCGCGGGAGA
>DASVCP010000123.1:0-4879 GCA_036381555.1 Gammaproteobacteria bacterium | reverse complement strand
AAAATTCCGCAGGTATCCAATATGACTCTGGCTTCGTCGGAATAGGCGCCGGTGCCCACCGCCATCGGCTTGCTGCCGCTGTATTGTTTTACGACTTCGATCAGCGCGGTCGGCTTGACATGGCAGTGCATTTTTTCGCGCACTACCTGTTCTTTGTATGCCTGAACCTCGGCGGGCGTTGCGGAAATTGCGCAATCGAATGTTTCCAGCAGGATCTCGATGGTTTCCCTGGAAGGCACGCCGGCCAGCGAGCGCATCAGGGGCCGGTCCACCGGAATCCCGAAATGCGTCAACGCCTCGGTCCAGGCCACCTCGTGCAGTTTCCCGCTGTCCACCAGCGTGCCGTCCATATCGAATATGATCCCTTCAAATTGGTGATACATCGCCGTTCATTCCTGAAAACAAACGGCGAAGCATACAGGTTCACCGGCAAACCGCAAAGTGGCGTATCAGAACCCCTGATTGAGCGCGTAGTAAGCGGCGTTGTGCCGCAATTCGGTTTTGAACTTGCGGATATTCGTGTCGGCGTCGATCACGATCAACTCGACACCCGCCATTTCGGCGTAATCGGCGATCATGTCCAGGGTCACGCCCTGGGTATGCACGCTGTGATGAGCGCCGCCGGCGTGTATCCACGCGGCCGCGGAAATTTCCAGGTTCGGCCGCGGTTGCCACAGCGATTTGGCGACCGGCAGTTTCGGCATATCCTGAGGCGGAGCGACCACGTCGACCTCGTTGACGATGATGCGGAAACGGTTACCCATGTCGATGCACGATATGTTGATGGCCGGGCCGGGTTTGCCGGCAAACACCAGGCGGGCGATGTCTTTTTTGCAGCCGATGGTGTGAGGGTGCACTACGACTTCGGGTTTCGAAGCTGCTATCGACGGGCACACTTCCAGCATGTGCGCGCCCAGAATCTGATCCGTCGGGCCGAAGTGATAGGTGTAATCTTCCATGAACGTGGTTCCGCCCGGCCGCCCTTTGGACATCACCTTGCAAACCCGATTCATGGCGGCCGTTTTCCAATCACCCTCCGCGCCGTAGCCGTATCCCAGGCTCATCAGCCGCTGGGTGGCCAGACCGGGGAGATTGGTCAATCCGGTCAGGTTTTCAAAACAGTTTGTGAACGCGCCGAAACCGCCCTTTTCCAGAAAGCGCAACATGCCCAGCTCCAGCCGCGCATCGTTCTTCAGCATTTCCATCTGGTGCTCGTTGCCAAGCAACGATTTGGAGACTTCGTATTCCTGGCAATACAGGTCGACCTGAGCATCGATATCGGCGCCGGAAACCTCGTCGACCGCCGCTTTCAGATCGCCCAGCCCATAGGCATGTACCTCGTAACCGAACTGTATCTGGGCGCCGACCTTGTCGCCTTCCGTGACCGCGACCTGCCGCATGTTGTCGCCGAAGCGGGCAACCTTCAGCGTCCGGCTTTCCCGCCAGCCCATGGCGGCGCGCGCCCAATCGTCGATCTGCTCCTGCACCCTGGCCGAACTCCAATGCCCGACCACGACCTTTCTTTCCTTGCGCATGCGCGTCACGATATGACCGAACTCGCGGTCGCCGTGCGCGCTCTGGTTCAGGTTCATGAAACTCATGTCGATTTCGGACCACGGCAGTTCGAGATTAAACTGCGTGTGCAAATGCATGAACGGCTTGTCCAGTTCCCTGAGCCCGGCGATCCACATTTTCGCCGGCGAAAAGGTATGCATCCATAATATCAACCCCACGCAGTTGTCGTCGCTGTTGGCCTGCCGGCACACTTGCAGAATTTCGCCGGGCGTCTTGACGACATCCCTGGCGGTGACGTTGATCGACAGCTTTTCGGATTCGGTCAGCGCCGCGGCGATCCTGCGGCTGTTCTCCGCGACCTGTTTCAACACACCCGGGCCGTATAGATGTTGCGAGCCTGCCACCAGCCAAATTTCTTTCCCGTCATACACTTTCATATTCAGTTCCACCAAGTAAAATTCAAATCAATCGTTTTGCCCGTAATAGGCATCCTTGCCGTGCTTTCGAAGATAATGCTTGTCGACCAGCCTTTGCTTTAACGGTTCGATGTCACGGTTTAGTGTCCTGGTCAGGTAGGCCATTTTCGCGATCTCTTCCAGCAACACGGCGTGATAGACCGATTTCGCCGCGTCCTCGCCCCAGGCGAAAGGCGCATGGCCCGCCACGATCACCATCGGCGTTTCCTTGTAGTCCCTGTCTTTGAAACAGTCGGTAATCTGCACGCCCGTTTCTTCCTCGTAGTCGCGGTCGATTTGCTCGTCCGACATGATCGCCGTGCAGGGTATCTCGCCGTAGGCAAAATCGGCGTGCGTGGTGCCCAAACAGGGAATGGACAGTTGCGCCTGCGCCCAGGCTGTCGCATAGGTCGAGTGGGTATGGGTAATGCCGCCGATCGCGTCGAAGTGCCGGTACAGATAGGTGTGTGTTTTGGTGTCGGATGACGGCCGCAGTTTTCCCTCGACGATCCGGTTTTCCAGATCGACGACCACCATGTCGTCGGCTTTTAACTTGTCGTATGCGACGCCGCTGGGCTTGATCGCCATCACACCCATGCGACGGTCGATCTGCGAGACATTGCCGAAGGTATAAACCACCAGGTTCCGAACCTGCAGTTCCAGATTGGCTTCGTAAGCGGCGCGCTTTAGTTCTTTATAACTCATGCTTGCGCACCGTCGACATAAGCGGCCAGTTCCCGGTAGTTCCGGTAGAGCCTGTCGTACACAGGCGCGATGTCGGGATTGGGGCGGTAGACCTTGCACACCGGCGAGGCCATGGCCCGCTGTGCGGTGATAACGTCGGGATGCGCGCCGCCGACGGTGGCGGCGAATATCGCCGCGCCCAATGCGCAGCTCTGTTCGCTTTCCAGCACATCGATCGGACTGTTCCAGACGTCGGCGCAAATCTGCATCACGAAATCCGATTTCTTGGATATGCCGCCGATCACCACCACCGAGTCGATGGCGATGCCCTCTTCCCTGAAACGTTCGATGATGGCCTTGGCGCCGAACGCCGTCGCCTCGACCAGCGCCCGGTAAAGCTGCGGTGCCTGGCTGCCCATTTTCAAGCCGGACATCGCCATGGCGACCGACTGATCGGCGTCCGGCGTGCGGCGGCCGTTCACCCAGTCCAACGCGGTGATGCCGCCCGCGCCCGGCGGCACATGACCGGCCGCTTCCGCCAACGCGTTCAGCACCTTGTCCTGAACTTCCTCGGCAAGCCTCTGTCGTGTGTCCGCGTCTACCAGGGAAGACTCGCCCAGTATGTTCATGACCGGCCAGTTCACCAGGTTGGCGAACCAGGCGTACAAGTCGCCGAACGCCGATTGACCGGCTTCCAGACCGATCATGCCGGGCATCACCGAACCGTCGACCTGGCCGCAGATGCCGCGTATGCATTTGTCGTTGATGTCGTCGTAACCGACCACCGTGATGTCGCAGGTTGACGTTCCCATCACCTTGGTCAGTACGCCGGGCTTTACGTTGGCGGCCACGGCGCCCATATGGCAATCGAACGCGCCGAACCCCACCGGTATGCCGGACGGCAGACCCAGCTTGTCCGCCCACTCGGGAGTCAGCGCCCCCACGGTCTCGGCGGCGGTAAAGGTATCGGCGGGCAGACGCCCGCGCAATCCGTCGAGCAGAGGATCGATGCCGACAAAGAATTCGTTGGGAGGATAACCGCCCCAGTCCGGATGCCACATGACCTTGTGGCCCGCCGCGCAGCGGCCCATCCTGAATTTATCCGGGTGTGTGGTTTCGGTGAGGACCGCCGGAAGCCAGTCGCAGTGCTCCATCCAAAAATAGGCGGCGTTTCGAACCGCCTCGTCTTCACGCAGCACGTGCAGCACTTTCGCCCAGTACCATTCCGCCGAATAAATGCCGCCTTCATATTTAAGGTAATTCACATCGGCATTTTGCGCGGCAAGGGTGATTTCCTGCGCTTCCCGGTTCGCGGTATGGTCTTTCCACAACACGAACATGGCGTTGGGATTTTCGGCAAACTCGGGTTTTAACGCCAACGCGACGCCGTTCGCATCGACGGCGACGGGCGTGGAACCGGTGGTGTCGAAACTTATTCCGACAACCCTGGATGCCGCATTATGAGGCGCATTTTTCCAAAGACCGCGCATCACCTCTTGCAAGCTTTCCAGATAATCCAGCGGGTGTTGTCTGAACTGATCCCGCGCGGGCTCGCAATACAAGCCCCGCTTCCAGCGTGGAAACATGACGACATGGGTCGCGATTTCCGAACCGGTTTGTGTATCGACCAGCAATGCCCTCACCGAATCGGTACCGTAATCCACCCCCAATGCATAGGACGTCATAACACCACCATAGATACTCCAGCCTCCGGAACCCGGCAGACTGACTGCCTGGCCAAATTATTTGTATGATAATATTATTCAATAGGTTTGTAAAATGCATAAAAGTCAGGAACTTAGCGCCGCTTACAGTGCCGGCATCGCCAACCCGGCGATCCGGCGCGCCCCCAAAAGCGGGCATGGAACATCCCGCCTTAGACCATCAGGCAACTTAGCGCGTATTCTGCGAGCTCGAATGAGAGAACCGGTATGGCAGGACCTTTAATAAAGACGCCGGGTTGCGTCCGCTATGACGATATTGTATAAGGTGCCCCGCATTATCCTTTCCGACGAGAGACAGGTATAATGCGCGGTTTTCCCGCCGGGCGAAGCCCGGGTGTACAGGGACGCGAAAAACAGATTTACAATTTGGAGAGATGTCCGAGTGCGCTGGGCGGAGCCCTGCGTAAGAACCAGCAGACACTTTCCAGGCTCTTATGGGAGAGCACGGTATAACAAGTTAAGTGAAAAATTGGAGAGGTGTCCGAGTGGTTGAAGGAGCAC